>JAHCKB010000114.1 GCA_026125985.1 Bradyrhizobium sp. | reverse complement strand
GCGCCGACTGCGCCCGCATTGCCGTGTGCGGTAGTCGTGCTACAAAAAATGCACACGGATCTGACAGGTACAGCCGAGACATCCCGGCTTTCCCCGCGCAATGGCTTTACGGCTTATACGTGCTCTCCCCGGTGAACGGCCTTTATTGCCACCGTTGCCAAGCCCACACAGGCGGGCCGGATAGACGCCAGGGTCGCGGCGCCAGGACCACACGACTTCGCCGTACGCCTGCCAGCGTTCCGTCGGGTGAAAAGATCACCTGACGCTGGCCCGCGTCCATCGCAACCCGCGCCGACGTCACGTGACGATGCGCAGCGCCCCCTTTTCGTGAGCGCGGGATGGGTCGGAAGATAGTTCCGATTTACGGAATTGTCAAGTGGATTCGGAAAAGCGGCACTTGGCCGCAACTGTCCCCTTCCGCGTCCGCAGCAGCGTGGCGTTGTCTAAACCGGCTTTCGACCGGTAGTTGGCAATGGTCCGCATCCGAACGGTATGAGGCGGTCGGGAACAAAGAGCTCGTCGCTGGATTATCCTCCGGACAAAATGGAGGAGGTTTCAATGAACGGCATCATCTATCTCGTCGGCCTGGTCGTTGTGATCGGCGTCATCCTGTCCTTCCTCGGGCTTCGCTGAGACTGAGGGGCTGCTCGAGCAAAATTCCTCGCTTGGGCAGGTCAGCCTTTTGCGCTTCACTGCAGGTTCTCCCCCAGCATTCCTGACCTTGCCTGCCAACACCGTCTGAGATTGGCGGGGGCTTCCACTCATGTCGCCCGCGATCCGGCGGGCCTGCGCGATGCGGCAAACGAGCCGTCAGGGCAACGTGTTCGTCTTGCTATTGCGAGCGGCCCTCTGTTTGATCGGGTGGTCGACGCATCCGCAGCGACAGCATGTGTATAATCGCAGTTACGATTCGATTGATTGGACCGGAGGGAAAGGCGCCGTGGAAAATCTCCCCAAGCCGATGCCGAAGCTGATTACCCGCCGGGCCACGCTGGCGGATATCCCCGGCATCAGGAAACTCATGGCCAAGGCGTATTCGGAGCTTGGCAGCCAGGGCATGTATTCCGAAGCGCAACTGAGCGGCCAGATCAACCAGTTTCCGGAGGGGCAGTTCGTCGTCACCTACGATGACGAGATCATCGGCTATTGCGCGACCTTCCGGATTGCGGAGTCGCTCGGACTGAAGCAGCACGACTGGGTGACGATCACGGGACGCGGCTACGCCTCGCGTCACGACCCGCAGGGCGACTGGATGTACGGCATGGAGGTTTGTGTCGATCCCGATTTTCGCGGGCAACGGATCGGGCAGCGCCTGTACAACGAGCGCCGCCGCCTGTGCCAGGATCTCCGGCTCAAGGGCATTGTCTTCGCAGGGCGCATGCCGAATCTGGACAGGCGCTGGAAGGCCGTCGGTTCGGCGGAGAACTATCTTAGACTCGTGATCGAAGGGAAGCAGCGCGACCCGGTCATCGGCTTTCAGATCCGCAACGGCTTCGAGCCGATGGGTGTCCTGCACGACTATCTGCCGTTCGACCGGGAATCGCGCGGCTATGCCACGCACATGATCTGGCGAAATCCGCAGGTTGCGCCGCAGGCGGCGGCGACGTCGTCCCTTGCAGAAAGGCGACGGCGGACGGTTCGCGTCGCGGCCGTGCAATATGAATTGCGCGCGATTTCCTCGTTCGAGGAGTTCGCCCAGCAGGTCGAGTACTTTGTCGATGCCGTGGCCGACTACAAGGTGGACTTCGCGCTGTTTCCTGAGCTCTTCACGCTGCAACTGCTTTCCATCGACAACCGCAAGATTCCGGCCGCGGATGCCGTTGCGGCGCTGACCGCCTATACCGCCCGGTTCAAGGAGATGATGCGCGAGTTGGCAATCAGCTACAACGTCAACATCATCGGCGGCTCGCATCCGACCCGGGAGGCCGACGGCGAGGTCTACAACATCTCATACGTCTTCCTGCGCGATGGCCGCATTCACGAGCAGTACAAGATCCACCCCACACCGAACGAGCGTTACTGGTGGGGCATCCGCGGCGGCGACCGGGTCAGCGTCATCGATACCGATTGCGGGCCGATCGGCGTCGCGATTTGCTACGACTCCGAGTTTCCGGAGCTGCCCCGGCATCTCACCGACCAGGGGGCGGCGATTCTATTCGTGCCGTTCTGCACCGACGAGCGGCAGAGCTACATGCGCGTGCGCTACTGCGCCCAGGCCCGCGCCGTCGAAAACCAGTGCTACGTCGTGATGGCGGGTAACGTCGGGAATCTGCCCAAGGTCGAGAACATGGACATCCAGTATTCGCAGAGCTGCATCCTGACCCCTTGCGACTTTCCGTTCGCGCGCGACGGCATTGCCGCCGATACGCCGCCGAACATCGAGACGGTGGCGATCGCCGATCTCCACATCGACAGCCTCTATGCTGCAAGGCAGGGCGGGGCGGTGCAGAACCTCAAGGATCGCCGTTACGATCTCTATTCCGTGACCTGGCGCGGCCACGGGCTCGATCAGTCGGAAAGATCGAGCAAAGTCGTCAAAGTCTGAGAACGTCTGCGCCGGGAGGACGGTCCCCCCGGCGCAGTCGCGGTCGCCTCTCGATTTTCTCCGGATCAGGAGCGCATGTCTGTGCGCACCTGATCCGACTCGGGCGTTCTCCTCCTTGCTCTTTCCAGTCTGGCCTCCAGCTCCGTTACGATCTCATGCACGAGCCTGGCGGCGAAGGGATCGGTCGTCTCCTTCTCCATGGCGCGGAATTGCTCGAGCCGGCTTCTGTCGTGTCTCGAATCGATCATGGTGCGCCTCCTCGAAAAATGATCTGGGAAGCCGTCAGGATCGGCAAAGCGACCTGAACTGGTTCAATGCGTTCGCTCTCTGTTTGGCGACCGCTGACGACTTCAAGCTCGCGCACTTACGGGAATCGCCCTGCATCGGAAGCGAGGCCTGTGCGGCAATGATGTCAGGTGGTCTGCGGCTTCATCAGCAGCGAGGAACAAGCTCGCACCAGGTCGTAGTCGATGTAACTGTGGCCTGGAATTGTCACGAGTTCGGACGGAAACGCGTCCCTTGCCTGATAGCTTCCCTTGTTGGCGACCAGCGTCGCCATGCGCTCCTTGACATCAGGCAAGGCCCGGAAATCCGCCGCGCAACCCGGTGCCAGCGCCGCGACGACCGCCTCATTGCTCCTTTGTGCCGCAAGTTTCTCTGCTGTCGACGGACTTATGAATCCGAACACCTGTGAAAGTGCAAGGGCTCCGACGAACATGCCGCCTGCGGCGCTCCAGAGACTTGGCTTCACCACATCCCAGTTGATGCTGCTCATGATGTTCCGCATGAAAGCTCTCCTTGTGGTTTCTTGTGGCTTCGCAGGGTTGGCCAGTTCGCATGGCCGCTCTGCAACTATGCAAGGACAACACCGACGGGCGCGGCGCGGTTTCGCGAGCTGTAAGAATTTGAAACATTAAGTTCTTGTCAGAACCGCAATTGTGATGGAACTTTTCTCGCGCTACCTTTCTGCAGACAAGAACAATCGGAAACGCCAATCGTGTACGACTTCATTATCGTGGGTGGCGGCTCGGCAGGGTCGGTGCTGGCTCATCGGCTCTCGGCAAAGAGTGCCAACAAGGTCCTGCTTTGCGAGGCCGGGCAGGACACACCGCCCGGCAGCGAGCCGGCCGAGATCAGGGACAGCTATCCGGGCACGGCCTATTTCGATCCGCGCTTCCACTGGACCGAACTCAAGGTCACCACCCAGGTTGTGAGCCACAACAATCCGGACGAAGCGCGGCCGCCCTTGCGCAAATATGAGCAGGCGCGGGTGCTGGGCGGCGGCTCGTCGATCAACGGCCAGATGGCCAACCGCGGCGCACCGACCGACTACGACGAGTGGGAAGCGCGGGGCGCCGCCGGCTGGAACTGGAATGGCGTGCTGCCTTATTTCAAGAAGGTCGAGCGCGATCTCGATTTCGACGGTCCGTACCACGGCAAGGACGGCCGGATCCCGGTCCGCCGCATCCCGCGCGAGCACTGGACGGGGCATTCGCAGGCCTTCGCCGAAGCATTCGAGCGGGCCGGCCATCCATTTGTGCCGGATCAGAACGGCGAGTTCGTTGACGGCTATTTCCCGGTGACGCATTCCAATCAGTCCGAGCAACGTGTCTCCGCCGCGATGGGCTATCTCGATCGCGAGACGCGCCAGCGCGCCAACCTTACGATCTCCACCAACACGCAGGTCAGGGAACTGCTGTTCGAGGGAACGCGGTGCGTCGGGGTGAAGGCCAGGGTCGACGGACGGGAGCAGGAATTCCGCGGGCGCGAGATCATTCTCTCCAGCGGCGCCATCCATTCGCCGGCGCACCTCCTGCGCGCCGGCATCGGTCCGGTCGGTCACCTCCGCGACATGGGCATTCCCGTCCTGATGGGGCTGCAAGGCGTCGGCCAGCGCCTGATGGATCATCCTTCGATTTCGCTGTCGTCCTTTGTCCGCCGCGGCGCGCGCATGAACGAGCACACCCGGCGACACATGCAGATGGGGCTGCGTTATTCGTCGGGGCTGCCGGGTGTGCCGAAGGGCGACATGTTCGTCGTGGTGATCAGCAAATCGGCCTGGCACGCCGTCGGCGCGCAGATCGGCTCGCTGCTCACCTTCGTCAACAAGACCTATTCCGAGACCGGGCAGGTCAAACTTGCCTCGCGCGATCCCGCCGCTGAGCCGGTCGTCGAGTTCAACCTGCTGTCCGACCGTCGCGACCTCGACCGCTTGATGAGCGGCTTCCGGAAGATGGCGGCGATACAGATGAGCGACGCCGTCAAGGCAGTGACGGACAAGCCATTCCCGGCCGCCTACACCGATCGCGTGCGCAAGATCGGCGTGGTCAATACCAGGAACAAGATTCTCACCAGGATTGCCTCGATCCTGATGGACGGGCCGGCGGCGCTGCGTCACTACATGATCGACAATTTCGTGATCGAAGGCTTCACCTTCGATGACGTGATGAATGACGACGAGGCGCTGGAGGCCTTCGTGCGCAAGGCTACCATCGGCGTGTGGCATGCCTCATGCTCATGCCGGATGGGCCGCGACGACGATCCGATGGCGGTGGTCGACAACCAGGGCCGCGTCAAGGGCATCCAGGGCCTGCGGGTCGTCGACGCCTCGATCTTCCCGGTGGTGCCGTGCGCCAACACCAATTTTCCGGTGCTGATGTCGGCGGAAAAGATCGCAGCAGCGATGCAGTGACGGGATCGGCCTTTGTCCGAGCTTGAAACCCAGACTGAGTCCGTAAACGTGAAACACTTGACGGAAAACGCATCCATGCTTCGGGCGTTGGTCATCGTCTTCGTGGCGATGACATCGGCGGTTGTGCCGGCCGCGGCGGAATGGCGCCTCGACACTGTGGCATCGCCCGGCCGCGTCACCGCCGTGACGACGACAGGCGGCGAAGTTGTCATTGCTGTTGGTGCGTCCTGGTATCACCTCGCGCCTGATGGTGCAAAGCTCGAACCCGCCGCCACGCCGCCGCGCTTGGCGATGCCCGCCGGCGGGCTTGCGGACGGCAGCGTCGCGACAGGTCGCGGCATCGTCGCGCGCGCCTGGTTTGCCGAGCCGACCGGGCGCTATCGCCACGGCATTCTTGGCGACGCCATCGAGGCGGCAAGCCTCGTGATCGAGCGGCGCGACGGCGGACGCGCCGTGGTGGCTTCGGGCGCGAATGCGGTGTTCGAGGATCTCGTTCCGCGTTTGGTGTCAATCGATGGCGCCGAGCGGATCGTCGTCGTCAGATCCTATCTCGATCGCGGCTCGGCGCTTACGATCGTCGATCCTGCCGCCGGCGCGATCGTTGCCGAGACGCCGCCGGTCGGCCACGCCAATGCCTGGCTTCATCCGGTGGGCGTTGCGGATTTCGACGGCGACGGCGCAACCGACATCGCCTTCGTGCGCCAGCCGCATGTGCTCGGCCGGCTGGAGCTGTGGTCGTTTCGCGGCGGCGCCTTGCACAAGACCGCCGAGATGCCCGACGTGTCGACGCATGCCATCGGCTCCCGTGCGCTCGGCATGAGCGCGGTATCCGATTTCGACGGCGACGGCCGTCCAGACCTTGCCGTGCCGAGCCTCGACCGCCGCACGCTGCGGTTCATTGCCTTTGCGCCGCGACCGCGCGAGATCGCCCGCGTGGTGCTGCCCGCGCGCATCGTCACCGATATCGGCATGGTCATGCGGCGCGGCCGCCTCACGCTGGTCGCCGGGCTCGAGAACGACGCGCTTGTCGTGCTGCAGGATGGATCGAAGGCGGCGCGTCGATAAGCGGTTCGCCGTAGCGGAGCGAAGAAATCGAGGAAGGCATTGTCTGAAGTCGGCGCGGAACCGGGCGATCAATAAGGCAGGTCAGCGACATCCGGTCGTCGTGCCGACCATCTTGTGATATCGCTCGTGCCACGCACCATTGGTCCAGCACTGCCACCTCTGGTCGAGGGAGAGCCTGAGGCGGGTTTGCTGGCCAAAGCGAAGGAAATGTCGACATGAAGGAACCGCTGGTTTTCGTCGGCGCATGCGATTGGGCCGGCATCGTGCGCGGCAAGGGATTCCCCGAGGCTGATTCCGCCATCCGGCTGAAGAAGGGCGTCGGCGTCACCCATACCAACATCATGATGTCCTGCTTCGGGCCGATCTACACGACGTCGTTCGGCACGGCGGGCGACCTGATCATCCGGCCGGATCCGAAAGTGCGGATCGAGGTGCCGTTCGAGGACGGCACAGCGGAGCGCTTCTATCTCGGCGATATCGTCAATACCGACGGCAGCGACTGGGAGTATTGCCCACGGACGTTTCTGGCGCGCGGGCTCAAGGCGCTGGCGAAGGCCGGGTTGCGGCTGGTCGCCAGCTTCGAGCAGGAATTCGTACTGACCGGCGTGGAGGATCGTCCAGGCGCGACTTACGCGCTGGATGCGTTGCGGCGGCAGGGTGCATTCGGTGAGACGCTGATGGCGGCGCTGAGGACCGCCGGCTTCACGCCGGACAGCTTCCTGCCCGAATACGGGCCGCGGCAATACGAGGCGACGGTTGCGGCCGAGGAGGGCGTGCGGTCGGCCGATGCTGCGGTGGTGATGCGCGAAATGGCGCGCGCGGTTGCCTGGCGCACGGGGCAGCGTGCGATCTTCGCGCCGATGCTTGCACCCGACGGCATCGGCAACGGGACCCACATCCACATGAGCCTGTGGGACGGCGACAGGCCTGTGACCCACGATCCGGCTGCGCCTTACGGAATTTCGGCACGCGCCGCGCCGTTCTTTGCCGGCGTGCTGGCGCACCTGCCGGCCATCTGCGCCTTCACCGCGCCCTCGGTCGCCTCCTACTATCGCCTCACGCCTAACCGCTGGGCGCCGGTTTACGCCAATCTCGGAATCCAGGACCGCGGCGCCGCGCTGCGGGTCGCGCCGCTGTTCCCGACATCGCCCGAACCGGCCGCGGATCAGTTCAACGTGGAATTCCGCGTGGCGGATGCATCGAGCTGCCCCTATCTGGCGCTCGGCGCAATCGTTTGGGCCGGCGTTGACGGGCTCGCACGGAAGCTTGCGCTGCCGCCGGTCGGCGCGGAGGCTCCGCTGCTTCCGCGCTCGCTCGCAGAGGCGCTCGCGGCGCTGGAAGCAGACGAACTCGCTGCGTCCTGGTGGAGCGCCGAAGCCAAGGCGGCCTACATCACCTTCAAGCGCGCGGAGATTGCCGCGCTCGGCGACGTCGCACCTAGCGACGTCTGCGCGCGATATGCGGCGGTCTATTGATGTCGATGCCATTTGGTTCGGATGATCCATGAAGAGCTTCGGATTGTCGCGTGACGTGCCGGTGAAGCGAGGGGCCACCGCCCTGCTGTTTGTCGACGTCCAGAACTATTCGATGGAGGGCGGCGGAAAATATTCGGGGCCGGAAGCCGCGAAGGAAGCCGCGCGGCATGAATATTTCCTGCGCGAGGCGCGCGAGCGCGTGGTGCCCAACATGCAGCGGCTGCAGCGCGCCTGCCGCAAGGCACAGGTCGAGGTGATGTACACCGTGATCGAAGCCCTGACGCTGGACGGACGCGACATGGGGCTGGACTACAAGATCTCGGGACTTTTCTGTGCCAGGGGATCGCACGATGCGCGCGTGATCGACGCCATCGCGCCCGAGGGCGACGAGATCGTGATTCCGAAGACGTCGTCGTCGGTGTTCATCTCGACCAACATCCACTACATCCTCGGCAATCTCGGGGTGAAGCATCTGATCGTGAGCGGCTTTCTGACCGACCAGTGCGTCGACTCGACCGTGCGGGACGCCTGCGACTACGGCTATCTGGTCACGCTGGTGACGGACGCCTGTGCCACGCTGAGCGCGGAGCGTCACGCCAGCTCGATCGCAAATAACCGCGGCTATTGCCGGCAGCGCACGACCGACGAGCTGGTCGCGGAGCTGGCTGCACTGCCGGCAATGCCGTAGCGCGCTCGCCCGGCGCGCCGGTGTTCCAGCCGGCAAGCTCCGCAGGGAGCAACATGGAGGAGACGATCGGATGGCAGATTTGCACACCAGCATCCCGGCGTCGCTCAAGGTGGCCCTGGAAGATGAGGTGAGAAGGACGAAGAGCACCATCTCCTCGGTCGTCTCGGCAGCCCTGTCCCAGTATCTTGCCATGCCGGTCCATACCCTGTTTCAGGTTTCGACCTCCGGCGCCCTCGTCGCCGGCATTTACGACAGGGAGGTCTGCGTCAGATCGATCCTGCAACATGGCGATTTCGGCCTCGGCACCTTCGCCAATCTCGACGGCGAGATGATCGTTCTCGACGGCAAGGTCTATCAGATGCAGGGCACCGGCCGCGTCTCGGAAGCGTCGCCCGATGCGGGCACGCCCTTTGCCGTGGTTACGCAATTCGATCCGCAAATCGATGTCGAAACGGAACCCGTCGCGAGCTTCGAGGATCTCGAGAATTGTTGCGACAAACATCGGAACTCGGGCAACATCTTCTACGCCATCCGGCTGGATGGACGCTTCAAGCGGGTCCATACCCGCATCGTGAACCCGCCGCAGCCGGGCACGCGCCTTGTCGATGCGGCCAGGGCGCAAAGCGAGTTCAGCTTCAGCGACATCGGCGGCACGATAGTCGGCCTTTGGTCGCCCGGCTTCTCCAGCGCCTTCAGCATCGCCGGCTACCACTTTCATTTCCTTTCTAAGGATCGCGATCACGGCGGACATCTGCTCGACGTCGAGGCCGGCCCGCTCCGTCTTCAGGTCGAGGCGCTGACGGATTTTCACCTGGCGCTGCCTGAATCGGAAGCCTTTCTCAAGGCGGACCTCAGCAAGAACACGGCCGAGGAACTCGCCTACGCCGAAAGGGCGCACCAGGAGAACGGCAACGCATAACGCTTCGAAGGCCGGTTGATCGTTACAGCACCGGCACGCGCAGCAACAAAGCCTTCGCCGATTTTACCGCATTGGAGAGCACATGAGCTCGATCACATTGCAGGCCGAGACAGGACGTCGAACCGGTTTCGCCGGTGCAATCGGCAGTCTGCTCGAATGGTACGACTTCACGGTCTATGGCTTTCTCGCTCCCATTCTGGGCAAGCTCTTTTTTCCCTCCGACGATCCGACTGCCTCGCTGCTCGCGGCCTTCGGAGTCTTTGCGATCGGTTACGCCGCGCGCCCGATCGGCGGAGCCATCTTCGGTCACGTTGGCGACAGGTTCGGTCGCAAACCGGCGATGATCATCTCGGCTGTGATGATGGGCCTTGCGACATTGGGCATTGGCTTTCTGCCCGACCATACCCAGATCGGCACAGCAGCAACGTTCCTGCTCGTCGCGCTGCGAATCGTCCAGGGGCTTTCCGTGGGCGGAGAATTCACCGGCACGATCGTCATGCTGGCGGAGCAGGCCCCGGCCGACCGGAGAGGCTTCGTCGCCAGCTGGGCGGAAATGGGCGGCATCGTCGGCATGATTCTCGGATCAGCTGTCGGTGCGCTCGTCAGCAGTGTGCTCGGTAGTGCGGAGATGCATGCCTGGGGATGGCGGATACCGTTTCTGCTCGGTGCGGTGATCGCGGTATTCGGCGTGGTGTTGCGGCGGCACATCACGGAATCGCCGGTGCTCCTGCAGGCCGCGCGCGAGGCCGCTTCGCCCGTGCTGGTGGCCTTGCGTCACCATTGGCGCCAGATCCTGCAGATGGTCGTACTGCTGCTGATGCAGGCGGTCGGCTTCTACATGGTATTCATCTATGCCGCCTCGTATCTGACGGAGCAGATGCACGTTTCGACGGCGCGCGCGCTCGACATCAATACCTTGTCTCTTGTGGCGATGCTGGTGGCCGCGCCTGCGGCGGCCATTGCCTCCGATCGCTTTGGACGGAAGCCCATCCTCTATTTCGTCATGGTCGCTACGGGACTTCTGGCCTTGCCCCTGTGGGGGCTGATGCACCATCAAAACTTTGTCGTCATCCTGTGCGGACAGATGGCTCTGGGCGTGGTGATGGGGATGGCCTATGGCGTCACACCGGCCACCATGATCGAAATGCTGCCGGCAGAGGTTCGCTGCAGCGGCGTCGCCATCGGATACAATCTTTGCCTTGGATTGTTCGGCGGCACGACGCCCCTGGTCGCCACCTATCTGGTGACGCGGACGGCGGACGACTACGCCCCCGCGTACTACCTGATCCTGGCTGCGCTGGTCTCCTTCATTGCCCTGCTCGGGATGACCGAGACGGCGCGCAAACCATTGTCCTGAACGCAGGCCGGGCGCTAACCGGGCTTCACCTTCCTCGGAAGTCCGGCTTGCGCTTTTCCTTGAACGCCTTGACGCCCTCTTCGAGATCCTGGCTGGCGCGGATCGGGTCGAGCAGGCGGCGTACCTCGGCGACCGTCTCCAGCGGGCCCTTGGGCATGACCTCGCGGGCGAGCTTCTTCAGGCCCTGCACGACCAGCGGCGCGTTGCCCGCGATCTTGGCCGCCATGACCTGCGCCAGCTCGACATGCTTACCCTTCGGGGCAATCTGGTTGACGAAGCCGATCTGGTAGGCGCGCTCCACCGGCAACTCGTCGCCGACCAGCAGGAATTCCATCGCCACCTTGTGCGGCATACGCGAGAGCACCGAGGAGATGCCGCCCGCGGTGATGCCGATCTTTGCCTCCGGATAGATGAAGCGCGTGGTCTCGGAGGCCACGCACAGGTCGGCCATCTGCACCAGCACGAAACCGCCGCCGACGACCCAGCCCGAGGTTGCCGCGATCACCGGCTTGTCGAGCGCGACGCCGAGGCCGGGCACTGCATGCCACATGTTGTCGGGAAGGCCGTTCACGTCGGCGCCGACCGTGTAGTAGTCGTCTTCGGCGGAAGCGAGCACGGCGACGCGGTCGTCGCCGTCATGAAAGCGCTGCCAGGCCTGGCGCAGTTCGGTGCAGAGCTCGTTGTTCAGCGCATTGTGCGCCGAGCGGCGGTCCATGGTGATGGTGGCGACGTAGTCCTTGCTCTCGTATCTGATGATGCTCATGCAAACTCCCGGCGGGTCGGCTTTGTGCTCACCTCTCCCCGCGCTTTTGCGGGGAGAGGTCGATGCCGGAGCGTAGCGAAGGCGGCGGGTGAGGGGCAAGCCGAGATCGTAGCCGCCCAACCGTACGTACCGAATTCTCGGCTCAAGACTTGTGTCGGAGGGATCGTTGCTGTGGAGACGCCGTGCCCGGCCCCTCACCCGAATTGCATTTCATGCAATCCGACCTCTCCCCGCGAAAGGCGGGGAGAGGTGAAGCAGGTGCGTGTTGCGCCTAACTTCGCGCGCTTACGGCCTCGCGCAAGGGGGCGCGGCTCAGCTCGTTGCCGGCGGCGATGGCCTTGCGCATGAGACGCATCAGTTCCTTGCCTTCGGCGGCGGTGAGCCCGGCCATCATCGCCTGTTGCGCCGCCTGAACCGCCGGCTCGATCTGATCCAGCGTTTTCTCGCCGGCGTCGGTGATCGAGAGTTGATGAGCGCGGCGATCGCGCGGGCTCGGATTGCGCGCGACCAGCCCCTTTTGCGTCAGCCGATCGACGACGCCGGTGATGGTGGTGCGGTCATAGGCAATGGTGCCGGCGAGCGTCGCCTGATCCATGCCCGGATGGGCCGCGATGGCGGCCAGCGCAGCGTATTGGACGGGCGTCAGATCGAAGCCGGCTTGCTCCATCTCCGCGTGGAATACGGCCACAGCGATTTGCTGGAAGCGGCGGGCGAGGTGGCCCGGTTTGTCGTTGAGATTCCTCACCCCGTTCCCCTTCGCCTGTTGCCGCGCCTGTCGGCGTATTTGACAAGTATACTGATCATCAGCATACTGCGCAATAAGCAAGGTTCGAGCCTGCGCAGGGTCGGGGAGGGTTGGCGTGCAGTTTCATCTCAATGGCTTCGAGCCGGGCGATCCGGAGATCGCCGATCCGGCGCGGCGTTATCCGGCTTCGGGCGCGCAAAGCGCGCTGCCGGCGGACGTCGATGTGCTTGTCGTCGGCTGCGGTCCTGCCGGGCTGACACTGGCGGCGCAGCTTTCGGCCTTTCCCGACATCAAGACGGTCATCGCCGAGCAGAAGCCCGGGCCGCTGTTGCGCGGCCAGGCGGACGGAATTGCCTGCCGCACCGTTGAAATGTTCGAAGCCTTCGGCTTCAGCGAGAAGGTGCTGAAGGAGGCTTGCTGGATCAACGAGACCACGTTCTGGAGACCCGACGACAAACAGCGCGATCACATCGTGCGCTCGGGCCGCATCCAGGACGTCGAGGACGGGCTCTCGGAATTTCCGCACGTGGTTCTCAATCAGGCGCGGGTGCACGACTTCTATCTCGACGTCATGCGCAAATCGCCGTCGAAGCTCGAGCCGCATTATGCGCGGCGGCTGATTGACCTGACGATTGATAAGGCTTC
>JAHCKB010000113.1 GCA_026125985.1 Bradyrhizobium sp. | reverse complement strand
GGCCACTTGGGGAATGTCGGGAAAGACCGCCTCGTTCGCATCTTGTGTCCACACGCTAGGCGTCTTGGCGCGCCTTTTTCGGCCCGGAGGCCGTGGCTATACAGCCTCAAAGCCCCGATCCCTGTCAACAAAGCTTGATTGACCCAAGCCCTTGCTTCTTGCGGAGAAATGCCGCAGCCGGCCGAATTCCCGATCATTGCGGCACAGTGATTCACCGCGCCGAAATACCTTTCGGTGCATGGTCTGCAACCGTACCTGACATGGATTTTCCCGATGGCGACAAGTAAAGCTGCGCTGGCGGTGCGAGGGTTAACCAAGCGTTTCGACCGGCCGGCGGTCGACGCGCTCGATCTCTCCGTCCGCAGGGGCGAATTTTATGCGTTGCTCGGCCCGAACGGCGCGGGAAAGACCACGACGCTGCGCATGGTCGTCGGCCTCCTGCGGCCCGACGCCGGATCGATCTCCATTCTCGGCACCGATGCCCTTGCCGACCCCGTTGCCGCCAAGCAGGTGATGGCATGGGTTTCCGACGAGCCGATGATCTATGACAAGCTGACGCCGCTGGAATACCTCGAATTCGTCGCCGGCCTCTGGGGCATCGACGCTGTATCCGCCGAAGCTTCCGCGCGTGAGCTGCTCGCCTCGCTCGGCCTTGGGCCGCACCTGCACGAGCGCTGCGAGGGCTTCTCCAAAGGCATGCGGCAGAAGGTGGCGCTGGCCGGCGCGCTGGTGCACGACCCCAGCCTCATTATTCTCGACGAACCGCTCACCGGACTTGACGCGCTGTCGGCCCGCCACGTCAAGGGATTGCTGCAAACGCGCGTTCGCGCCGGCTGCACGGTGATCATGACCACCCATATCCTCGAGGTCGCCGAACGCATGGCCGACCGCATCGGCGTCATCTCCGCCGGCCGCCTCGTCGCCGAAGGCACGCTCGACGAGCTGCGCCAGCGCAACGGCCGCAACGATACGTTGGAAGACATGTTCATCGCACTGGTCGACGAGGCCGCCGCGGCATGAGTGCGGCTGCCGGCCTTTCCTGGTTCGTCCGCCACGAGGTGCGGCTCGCCTGGCGCGAATGGATCGCCATGCTCACCGGCGGCCGCCGCGGGCGCAAGCGTGCGGCGATGATCGGACTGATCCTGTTCGCCGCCGTCATGCATCTGCCGGCCTATGCGGTGATCGGGCGTTTCGCCGGTCTGCAGGCGCCGCTCGACAAGACTTCGCTGATCGTGATGACGGCAACCATTGCGCTTGCCTGGGCCCTGATGTTGTCGCAGGCCATCGAATCCGTCACGCGGGTATTTTACGCACGCGCCGATCTCGACCTGATCATGTCTTCTCCGGTGCCGTTGACCAACATCTTCTCTGTCCGCATCGCCGCCATCGCCCTATCCGTCACCTCGATGGCGCTGCTGTTCTCGACGCCGTTCGTCGACGTGCTGGTCATCACCGGCGGCGCGCGCTGGCTCGCGGCCTTCGGCGTCGTTATCGCGATAGGACTTTCAGCCGCGGCCGTCGCCATTGCCATAACGCTGGTTCTGTTCCGCCTGATCGGACCGGCCCGCACGCGCCTGGTCGCACAAATTCTCGCCGCGGTCGTCGGCGCCGGCTTCGTCATCGCGCTCCAGATTGCAGCCATCGTCTCCTATGGCACGCTATCGCGCTTCGCCCTGTTGACCTCCGATGCCGCCGCCGGCTTCGCACCTGACGCCGACAGTTTGCTCTGGTGGCCGGCCCGCGCCACAAACGGCGATGTCGAAGCGCTGTCATTATTGCTCGCGGGCGCCCTTCTCATGCTCGGCGCCGTGATGGCGATCTTCTCGCCCCGCTTTGCCGACACCGCAATCGGCGTTTCCGGGAGCCAGGGGCCGGCGCAGGCCAGCCGTCCTTCCAGTCCCTTTCGCAGGGGCTCGCGCCAGCAGGCGCTG
This sequence comes from Bradyrhizobium sp., assembly GCA_026125985.1. Classification (GTDB taxonomy): domain Bacteria; phylum Pseudomonadota; class Alphaproteobacteria; order Rhizobiales; family Xanthobacteraceae; genus Bradyrhizobium. Next base: position 11,113 of record JAHCKB010000113.1, on the reverse strand, counting down.
CGGCGCAAGGAATTCGTGCTGCTCAGGCGTGACCCCTGGCTGATGTCGCAGAGCCTGATGCAGTTGCTCTATCTGGTGCCGCCGGCGCTATTGCTGTGGCGCAGCTTCTCCGACAGTTCCGCAGCCGTCATGCTGGTGACTCCGGTCATGGTCATGGCAGCGGGTCAGCTCGCAGGCGGTCTCGCCTGGCTCACGATTTCCGGTGAAGATGCCGCCGAACTGGTCGCGACCGCGCCGCTGCCACCTGTCAGCATCATCAGAGCCAAGGTCGAGGTGGTGCTGATCGCAATTTCCGTGATTTTTGCGCCGCTGGTGGCAATGCTTGCCTTCGTCTCGCCCATGCAGGCGGCTGTCGCCGCCCTTGGGGTAATCATCGCCACCGTATCCGCCACGGCTATCCAGCTTTGGTTCCGCGTGCAGGCAAAACGTAGCCAGTTCCGCCGCCGCCAGACTTCCTCGCGCATCGCCACCTTTGCCGAGGCCTTCGCGTCGATCGGCTGGGCCGCCACATCGGCGCTGGCGCTGGCGAGCCCGGCCGCAGCCGCCATCAGCGGCGCCCTGACCGCAGCCATCCTAGCCGCCACCTGGAAGATCAGCCCCCGGCGCGAGTGACGCATGCGCGGATGCCGTCATGACGGCGGCCGAATTCGGCGATAGAGTGCCTGCCGACATCTTCCTTTGGACGGGCCAATCATGTCGAGATTGATCGCCGCTCTCGCCCTGCTCTGTTCGTTCATCCTTCCGGCCCAGGCGCAAGGCGTCCAGCGCAGCGAGTGCCTGGCAATGGCCGAGCGCGGCCCGCGCGTGGTTCCGGTGAGCTACCGGCTGGCGGCGAAGGCCGAGGACGTCGTCATCACCTATGCCGGCCACTCCACCTACTATATCGACACTCCGCGCGGCGTGCGGATCGCCACCGATTTCAGTGGCGCCTACCATGCGGAAGGCCGCCTGCCCGACATCGTGACCATGAACCGGGCGCACAGCACGCACTTCACGCTGTTTCCCGACCCGAAGATCGCGCATGTCCTGCACGGCTGGGGCGAGAACGGCAAGCCGGCGCTCGTCGATATGCGCCTCGGCGACGTCTATGTCCGCAACGTCACCACCGACACCCGCCGCTTCTATGGCGAATACTCCGGCGGCGACATGATCCGCGACGGCAACTCGATCTTCATCTTCGAGACTGCCGGCCTTTGCATCGGCCATCTCGGCCATCTCCACCACAAGCTCGACGACAGTCACTTCGCCCAGATCGGCCGCATCGATATCCTGATGGTGCCGATCGACGGCACCTACACCATGTCGCTCGACGGCATCTCCGAAATTACCAAGCGCCTGCGCTCCTCGGTGGTACTGCCGATGCACCGTTTCGCCACGCCGCTCGACGAATTCATGCAGCGGATCGGGCAGCAGTTCGCGATCGACCGGCGGAGCGAACGCTCTTTCAGGATTTCCCGCGACAGCTTGCCAACGGCGCCGACAGTGATCATCCTCGACGGGGTGTGAGGCCAGCCTGCCGCGCAACAAGAACAAGTCCGGGGAGTGAAATGTCCATCATCACCGCGCCCACCATGCCCAGTGGGCTGTACGCCGATCCACGTGAGGACTGGCTTGCGCAGCACACCGAGGAAATCATCGATCCCGCCCGCCCGATCGTCGATCCGCATCACCATCTCTGGGACCGCGGCGGCCTGCGCTACATGATCGAGGACATGGCCGACGACATCGCCTCGGGCCACAATGTCGTCGCCACCGTCTATGTCGATTGCCGCTCGATGTACCGCGCGACGGGACCGGAAGCCTTCCGCCCGGTCGGCGAGGTCGAGTTCGCCAACGGGGTGGCAGCGATGAGCGCGAGCGGCGGCTACGGCAACGCAAAGATCAATGCCGGCATCGTTAGTCACGCCAACCTGCTGCTCGGCGATGCGGCCAAGGACGTACTGGAGGCCGAGATCGTTGCCGGCAACGGGCGCTTCCGCGGCATTCGTCACTCCTCGGCCTGGGATCCCGAGCCCGAGGTCGCCGGGATGTATGCGAAGCGGCCGAAGGGACTGCTGCTCGATCCCACATTCCGCAAGGGCTTTGCCTGCCTCGCGCCATTGAAACTATCCTTCGACGCTTGGCTGTTTCATCCGCAGATCGGCGAACTGACGGATCTCGCCCGCGCCTTTCCGGATACGCGAATCGTGCTTGACCATTGCGGCGGTCCGGTCGGGCGCGGGCGCTTTGCGGGCAAACGCGAAGAAACGTTCAAGAACTGGAAGGCTTCAATCCAGGACATCGCGAAGTGCCCCAATGTCGTGGTCAAGCTCGGCGGCCTTGCGATGTGCCTGCTCGGCTATGACTTCCATCTGCGGCCGAAGCCGCCCAACTCAGAAGAGGCGGCCACCGCGTGGCGGCCTTATATCGAGACATGCATCGAGGCGTTCGGGCCCAATCGCGCGATGTTCGAGAGCAACTTCCCGCCGGACAAGGGCCAGTGCAGCTATCAGGTGATCTTCAACGCCTTCAAGCGGATCGCTGCGCAATACGGCGAAGCCGAGAAGACTGCGCTGTTCTCCGGGACGGCGGCTGAAGTCTATCGACTGCAGCTATGACGCTGTCGATCGGGACGCCGCTTACGCCCATTCACCCTTGCGGAACACCGGCACCTTGCGGCCATCGGCGTGAATGCCGTCGATGTCGGTTTCGGCATTGCCGATCATCCAGTCGATATGAATAAGGCTCTGGTTGCCGCCCTGGGCGGCAATCTGCTGCGGCGTGAGCTTCGTGCCATCGACGAAGCATTTCGAGTAGCACTGGCCGAGCGCGATGTGCGAGGCGGCGTTCTCGTCGAACAGCGTGTTGAAGAACAACAGCCCGCTTTTCGAGATCGGAGAGGAATGAGGCACAAGCGCCACCTCTCCCAGCTTCCGCGCGCCCTCGTCGGTGTCGAGCACCTTGTTCAGGACCTCCTCGCCGCGCGAAGCCTTCGCCTCGACGATGCGACCTTCCTCGAACTTCACCTGGATGTTGTCGATCAGCGTCCCCTGGTATGACAGCGGTTTCGAGCTCACCACATGCCCCGTGACGCGGCGGCAATGCGGCGTGGTGAAGACTTCCTCGGTCGGGATGTTGGCATTGCAGGTGATGCCGTTCTTGGCGGTCGATGCGCCGCCTTCCCATTCATGGCCATCGGCTAGCCCGATGGTGAGGTCCATGCCGGGTCCGGAATATTTCAGCGCATGAAAACGCTGGCCGTTCAGCCACTCCGTGCGCTCGCGCAGTTTCGCATTATGCGCCTCCCAGTTCGCCACCGCGCCGTCCTTGTCGACGCGCGAGGCGGAAAAGATCGCATCCGCCAGCTTGGCGACCGCGACGTCTTCTGGATCGTCGGGGAAGACCTGCCTGGCCCACGGAATGCTGGGATAGGCAATGATGTTCCAGTTGGTGTCGAAATTGACGATCTTTTCCAGCGCCGGCTGGTAGGCCATCGAGTTGGCCTTGCTGGCGCGCGCAACCTTGGCCGGGTCCTCGCCCGACAGCAGCATCGGATTGTCGCCGACAACCGCGAGCCGCGCGGTGTTCTGCGAGAACGCCTTCGCCATACCCTCATAGAGCCAGCCGGCGGCGCGATCGAAGCTCTGATCCTGCCCGAAGCGATAGCGTGCCAGCGTCAGTTCCTCATCGGAGAAGAATGTCGTCACCAGGCCCGCTCCGGCCTTGTAGGCATGTTCGGCGATCCGCCGCACCAGCGGCAGCGAGGCGACCGGAGCCGTCAACAGCACGTCCTGACCTTCGCGCAATCGCAGGCCGACCTTGATCGCCACTTCGGCAAGCCGGTCGAGTTTCACGGGATCGACGGCGGCAGAAAGGTTGCGTTGATGCGCGGTCATGTAGGCCTCATGTTCATTGCAGGTGCAGAGATAAGCTTCCCGGGCGGTTCCTTCAACGTTTCATCGACGCCAGCACGCGGTCGACCATGTCGGGCGCGAGCCCGAGATAATTCTTCGGCGAGGTCAGGCGCTCGATGGTCGGCCGGTCGATCCGTTCGGCGACGCGCGGGTCGGCGGAGAGCGCGTCCGCAAGCGTCATGCCCTTGTCATTGGCGAGGCGGCAGGCGTCATAGACGACGTCATGCGCCTCCTGCCGGCCGATCGCGGGCGCAAGTCCCATCATCACGGCTTCGGCGACGATCAGGCCGCGGCTGATGTCGAGATTTCCGGCCATCTTCTTGGTATCCACTACCAGGCCGCCGAGCGCGAACTTCGCCTGATGCAGCGCGCCCGCTGTCAGCACGAAGCTTTCCGGGATCGCCATCCATTCGGCATGCCAGGGGCCGGTGGCACGCTCGAAGTCCTGCACCATCGCGTCCAGCATCAGGCCGGCCTGCTGGCGCACACCCTTGGCGGCGGCGAGCATCAACTCGGAGGAGATCGGGTTGCGCTTCTGCGGCATGGTCGAGGACGCACCGCGTCCTTTCACGAAGGGCTCATAAAGCTCGGCGAATTCGGTCGAGGCCATCAGCATGATGTCGAGCGCGATCTTGCCGAGCGTGCCGGTGACCAGCGCAAGAAAGTTCACGGCTTCTGCAAAGCCGTCGCGCGCGACATGCCAGGTCGCCGCGGGAACGCCGAGGCCGAGTTCCTCGCACAGCGCACGTTGCACATCGAGCCCTTTGTCGCCGAGCGAGGCGAGCGTGCCGGCCGCGCCGGCAAACTGCCCGACCAACACGCGCGGCTTCAACTGTTCGAGACGCTCGGCATGGCGGTCGAACATCGAAAGCCAGATCGCGGTCTTGTAGCCGAAGGTGACGGGAAGCGCTTGCTGCAGATGGGTACGGCCGGCCATCGGCGTGTCGCGATGGCGCCTGGAGAGATCGGCAAGGATGTCGCGCAGCACCGCAATGTCGGCCTCGATCAGTTGGAAGGCTGCGCGGATCTGCAGCACGACGGCGGTGTCCATGATATCCTGGGTGGTGGCGCCCCAATGCACATAGCGCCCGGCCTCGCCGCACTGCTTCGTCATCTGATGCACCAGCGGCAAGATCGGATAGCCGACAACGTCGGTCTCCTGGCGCAGCAGATCGAAATCAAGTGCGGCGACATCGGTGCGCCGTGCGATCTCCTCCGCCGCCTCTGCCGGAATCACGCCGCACCGCGCCTCGGCTTTCGCCAGCGCCACCTCGACCTCGGCATAGCGGGACACCAGGGCCAGATCGGAGAACACCTCGCGCATGGCCGGCGTGCCGAAGGCATCGCGGAACAGGATGGAATCGAGGACGGTGGTGGAAGACGGGAGGTCGGGCATGTTGTTCCTTGATTATCGGGTCGACACCGTCGACCGTGCCCATTTGATGAATGCTTCGATCGAATCGAGTCTTGAGTGCAAAGGTCGATGCACGATGTAGAAGCCGTAGCCGGGCAGCCTCACCCGCGATACCGCCACAAGTGCGCCGCTGGCGAGTTCGGGGCCGACCAGAACGTCGCTGCAGATGGCGATTCCCTGCCCCGCGACCGCGGCTTCGATGGCGTGCAGTTCCTCGCGGAAGCTAATGGAGACAAGCGACGAAACATCCGGCATCGATTTGTAACGGCGGCCGACCACCTTCTGCCACTGCTGCCAGCGCGGGGCAGCGGCGTCGGCTGCAGGCCATTCGCTCTCGATCAGCGGGAATCTCGTCAAATCGCAAGGGCGCAGCGGCGTTGCCGCGCTGCCAACCAGCTTTGGGCTGGCAACAACGCAGAAACTGTCGCGCATCAGTTCGACGGACGGCAGACCCGCCGGCGGCCGGCGCGCGTAGCGAATCGCGATATCAGCCTCGCCGGAATCGAGATCGAGCACGGCGTCGGTGCCGACAATGTCGAGCTTCACCCGGGGATGCATCGCGCGCCAAAGCGGCAGCCGCGGCACCAGCCAGCGCGCCGCAAAGGCGTTGGTGGCCGTGATACGCAGCTTGCCGCCTGCCGTTCCCCGGCTCACCTTGGCGAGAGCTTCGGCGAAAATCTCAAAGCCGTCGCGTACCACCGGAAAGAGCTGCTGCCCGGCAGGCGTCAGCGCCAGCGGACGCGGCTGACGCCGAAACAATTGCTGGCCGCAAAACTGCTCCAGCAGCTTGATTTGGTGACTAACGGCCGTCGGCGTCACGCCGAGTTCGGCGGCGGCGTCCTTGAAGCTGAGTTGACGCGCCGCGGCCTCAAAGGCACGCAATTCGGTCAGAGGTGGCAGTCTCCGCATGCCGGTCATCTTAGATGAATTCAATTCAGCCGTAACTGAATTGTTCGAACTTGTCTTGCGACCGGCGCATGGCCGAGACTGGCGCGCGTCCAGGCAAGGAATTGGCCATGCTCACCCAGCCGACCGATCGCGTCGCGCAATATCTGGCTGCGATCTCGCGGCTCGCGCCATTGGTCGCCGAACACCGCCAGGCGTTCGATCGCGAACGCCGGCTGCCGGACGTCGTGTTCAGGGAGCTTGCCGAGGCCGGGCTGTTTCGCCTCTGGTTGCCGGAAAAACTCGGCGGGCCGGGCCTCTCTCCGCTCCAGTTCATGGAAGTTCTGGAGGCGGCTTCCGCGCTGGACGGCTCGGTCGGCTGGCTGGTGGGCAATGGCGGCGGCATGAGCCGGGCCGGCGGCTATCTGCCGGAGCCGGTCGCGCGTGAATATTTCGTCGATCCCCATGCTTTCATTGCTTCGGCGACGGGCGCGGTCGGAACCGCCCTACCCTGTGACGACGGCTACCGCGTCAGCGGGCGCTGGCCGTTCGGCAGCGGCGCCCACCACGCCACCGCCTTCATGGCCCTTGCTACCGTGCGGGACGACAATGGCCGCGAGGGCGCGCCGATCTGCTGTTATTTCCCGCGCAAGGATGTCCGGATCGACGACACCTGGCATGTGTCCGGGCTGCGCGGCACCGGCAGTTGCGATTTCGAGACCCGTGACGCCCTCGTTCCTCGGACTCACACCCATCCGCTCGTCGATTTCCGCCCGACCCAACCCGGCATCGTCTACCGCCTGCCCGGGCTCTCGGCATTTCCGTGGACGATCGCCAGCGTGCCGCTCGGGATCGCCCGCGGCGCGATGGATGCGTTCGTCGCTGTCGCCGGCGCCAAGATGCGCGCCGGAACGACCCTGCGGGACCGCGAGACCGTGCAGATGACGATGGGCCGCGCGGAGGCAATCCATCGTGCGGCCCGCGCCTTCCTCATAGAGGCCATGACGAATTTGATCGCCGCACTGGACGAGGATGTTTCGCTGCAGGTGCGGGCGCGCGTCACGCTTCGTCTTGCCTGTGCGCATGCCGGCGACAGCGCGCTGCGGATCGCCGATCTGCTGGCGCCTGAAGCCGGGACTGCCTCGATTTTCGAGACCAGCCCGCTCGAACGAGCAATCCGCGATATCCATGCCGCGACGAAACACATCGCCCTGAGTTCGATTGGCTACAGCCTCGCCGGCCGGCTCGCACTTGGGCTCGATCCGGGGCCGCGATTCTAGCACGTACAGCATTGGCGGAACGACGATCGATCACGCAGACCTTGCGGGCAAGGCACCTGGCGGAGCAAACCGTCGAGACAACGAATGGATCGCGCGCGGGCCGCATCAGGCCACACGGGACGGCTTCCTGATCGCCCTGGAGGCGATGTCGATCCAGGCGCGGGCCCGCTCGACGTCGAGCGCCGGCGAGAACCAGGTCCCCTGTCCGAGATCGCAGCCGGCCTTGCGCAGGAACGCGAGCGCTTCCGGGTTATCGATCCCCTCGGCAACGACCCTCATTCCGAACGCCTTGCCGAGCCCGATGCAAGCCTCCACGATCTTCCTCATGTCGGGGTCCGAATGACAGTTCTTGACGAAGGATTGATCGATCTTCAGTTCGCTGAACGGAAGGCGGGGAAGCGCTGACAGCGACGAATAGCCGGTGCCGAAATCGTCGATCGCAGCGCCGATACCCTTGAGCCTGAGGCGCAGCAGGATGTCGGCGGCACGGTCGACGTCCGACATCGCCACGCTCTCGGTCACCTCCACCAGCAGCGACTGGGGCGCCACGCCGTGCCGGGTAAGGATCCCCTCGATACGGTCGGGCAAGCCGAGGTCCGACATCAAAGACCCCGAAACGTTGACGGCGATGGTGAAATTCCGGCGGCCTTCGAGGAGGAAGCGCCCCTTGGCGACCGCCTCGTCTATGACATGGTCCGTCAGCTCCGCCATCAGACCCAGTTCTTCCGCACGCGGAATGAAGTTTGCCGGCGATATCGCGCCCAGGGCAGGAGACTCCCAGCGCGCGAGAGCCTCCGCGCTGACCGGCAGGCCGGTTTCCAGCTCGATCTTGGGCTGGAAGTGGACGGAGATTTCTCTCGCCGCCAAAGCGTTGCGGATGGTGGCGGCATCGATTTGGGATGGGGAGACGGAGGCCTCTTCCTTTGCCGCCTGACCGCAATTCTTCAAAAACAGCGCCTTCCGCAGCGCCCCGGGATCGAGCGGTTTGGAAAGACTATCGACCACGTCGAGGCGAAGCGCTTCTGCCGTCTTCCGCGTCGTGCTCAGGATGCGCTCGTCGAGCCCGCTGATGATGATGATGGGCATCGCGTGCAGACCGCGCTCCGCAATCAGGTTGAGCAGTTCGATGCCGTCATGCTCGCCGAGCGAAAGATCGAGAGTCATGACATCGAATTTTCCGCCCTGCAGCATCGCCGCCGCACCCTCGAAACTGGAGGCGACCATGGTGTCATAACCGAGCTTGGCGCCGATCTTGCCGATAATGCTCCGCTGCACGACATCGTCGTCGACTACGAGCAAACGACCCATCGAAACCCGGGTCTGATGCGGGATCTCTCTCATTTCGAAAACTCCCTGATGTCAGCCGGCCGCGTTGCTTCCGCCAGACGACTGATCGGCAAAAATGCTCTCTGCAATTCCTGAACGGAGGCGTGCAGACGTTCGGGACTCATCTGCTCTGCGCCCTGCTCCATCTCCCTGGCGAGCCGCGACAGTTCGAGGAAGCCGAACGTCGCGGAGGAACTCTTGATCGCATGCGCCTCCCGCCGCGCCGTCATGCGGTCAAGGCCGTCGGCCGAAAGACGCGCGAGCTTGCCGGCCGTGTCCGCAAGAAAGACGCTCAGCGCCTCCGCAGCGTCATCGGCGCCCAATTCCGCCACCAGCCGATCGTACACGGTGCGGTCAAAGACCTCGGTGTGGCTCATGCGACCGCCCTTTCCATTTTTCGGACAGACCGCACGCCTCGTACGGCCGCCACCAGCCGGTCCATCGTCACCGGCTTTGTCAAAAAGCCGTTCATGCCGGCGCCCAGACACGCCTCCTGGTCCTGGCTGGTCGCATTGGCGGTGAGCGCGATGATGGGAACTCCGGATGCGGGAGGTGGCAGCTTCCGGATCATGCTTGTCGCAGCGATGCCGTCCATCTCCGGCATCATCATGTCCATCAGAACGAGATCGTATGTCTTCCTCTGGGCGGCCGCGACGGCCTGGACGCCGTTCTCGACAATGTCGGGTTTCGCGCCGAGCTTCTCCAGAAGCTTGCGAATGACGAACTGATTGGTCAGGTTGTCTTCGGCCACGAGGATCGCAAGCGCGCTCAGATCGTCCTCCGCCGGCACCGGCAGCGGCGCGATGGGAGGCGCCTCGATCTCCGGCAACGCTGCCGGCTCGACCTGGAGCGAGAACCTGAAGGTGCTGCCCTTGCCGGGCTTGCTGTCGACCGACACCTCGCCGCCCATGCACGCCACCAGGCGCTTGCAGATCGCGAGTCCCAGCCCGGTGCCGCCAAAGCGGCGGGATATCGAACCGTCGACCTGGGAAAACTCCCTGAACAGCAGGCCGATGGCATCGGCGGGGATTCCAACGCCGGTGTCAATCACGGCAAAACGAAGATTGATCGCGCCGTTCTTTCTCGCGGATGCCGCCAGCCTGATTTTGACGGAACCCGTCTCCGTAAACTTGATCGCGTTGCCGACGAGGTTGAAGAGAATCTGCCGGATCCGAGCCGGATCGCCGACCGCAAACCTGGGGACATCGCTTGCGATCTCGGCCGAAAGCCCCAGTCCCTTGGCGCGCGCTCGCGACATCAGAAGATCGATCACGGACGACACCAGGCGATGCAGGTCAAACTCGACATGCTCGATCTCGAGCCGGCCGGCTTCGAGTTTCGAGAAGTCGAGTACATCATTGAGTATTTCCAGCAGGTAATCCGCGGATTCGCGCAATGTCACCGCGATCTTCTTCTGCTCCTTGGGGAGATCCCCCGACGCCAGCAGGTCGGCGAGCCCGATCACGCCGTTCATCGGCGTGCGAATTTCATGGCTCATCATTGCGAGAAATTCGGATCGCGCGCGCGTGCCGGCTTCCGCGGCGTCACGCGACCTTGCGAGCCCGACCTGGTAGCGGATGATCAGGGCCGCGACCACGCCGATCACGAGACTGAGGATCGCGGCGACCATGATGCTTCTGTCCCGGTCGCGCCGATAATCCGCGAAGACTTCCTGCACCGCCTGGCCGACATTGACGGCAAGGGGATAGTCACGAACCTTGCGGAACGAGAATATCCGCTCGATGCCGTCGACCTGGCTCCTTGACGTGTAGGAACCGGCGACGCTGCCCCGCGCCAGCGCCAGCATGACGGGCGCGCCTGCGATCGAATTTCCTACCGCGGCCGGACCGCTGGCGCCTCGTGCGCGGATGATGCCGTCGAGACCCAGCAGGGTCACGACGCCGCGCTTGCCGACGTCGACCGAGTCGTAGAAGCTGGAGAGATAGCTGGGATCGAGCGAAACGACGACGACGCCTCCGAACGAGCCGTCCTGCATCACGATGCGTCGGGTGAGCTGGATCGACCATTTGTGCGAGACACGTCCGAAGATCGGCTTGCTGATATAGAGAAAGTCCTCCGTACCTTCGGCATGGACCCTGAAATGCTCGCGGTCGCGGAGGTTGAGGCCCTTGAGTTTCGGATCGATGTTGCTGCTCAGCATGATGCCGTCCTTCCCGATGATCACCACCTGGAAGGAGAAATCGGTCAGGAACTGGCTGTTTTTCACCCACAGCGAGATGTCGAAATCGGCAGGGTTCTTCACATAGGAATCCCGCGCATAGAGCAACGTCTGGTCGGCCGCCCTGATCGAGCGG
>JAHCKB010000112.1 GCA_026125985.1 Bradyrhizobium sp. | reverse complement strand
GGCCGCGACGAGCTCGAAGGCGAGCCGCTGTTGCAGGGGCTTGGCCCCGAGCCGCTCGGCAATGCGTTCGATGCCGACATGCTGGCGCGCGCCTGCCACAACAAGAAGACCAGCCTGAAGGCGGCGCTGCTCGACCAGCGCGTGGTGGCGGGGCTCGGCAACATCTACGTCTGCGAAGCGCTTTACCGCGCGCGCCTGTCGCCACGACGGCTGGCATCGACGCTCTCGAACCGGAAGAGAGAAACCACCGATCACGCGCGGCGGCTGGTGGACGAGATTCACACGGTGCTGAATCAGGCCATCGAGGCGGGGGGCTCTTCGCTGCGCGACCATCGCCAGACCTCGGGCGAGCTCGGCTATTTCCAGCACTCCTTCCAGGTCTACGACCGCGAGGGCGAGAAGTGCCGCACGCCGCGCTGCCGCGGCATCATCCGCCGCTTCAACCAGAACGGCCGCTCCACCTTTTGGTGCCCGAAATGCCAGAAGTGAAAAGCTCGACCGCCGAAGTCTGTGCCGACCCGACCCGGGGCTGAAGGCAGGCCGGCACAAACATCGGCCGTCGTCGTCCCGCTTCTGCGGAGACGCTAGTACCCAGTACCGCTGAAATGCGATTCGCATTGGGCCGTCATTGCGAGGAGCGAAGCGACGAAGCAATCCAGCTCGCCGCAACAAAGAAGCTGGATTGCTTCGCTTCGCTCGCAATGACGATCATGTCTCACCTATTCACGATTCCGGATACTAGACGAAGTGGAACATCTCGGCTGATGGCTGCACCGCCGGCATCGTCGCGATCGGCAGTTCGCTGATATTCTCCGGCGCCAACGCCGCGGCGATTCCCAAACGGGTCTCGATCCAGGACCACAGGCCGCGAATTTCATCGGCCGATTTGCCGGAGGGGGCGTATTCGCCGACCGCAAGGCCTGCGCTCAGGGCATCCTGGTGATCGTTGCGCATTACGATGAAGGGTTGTGCCACCGCGTCGGGAATGTCGAGCGCGCCCTCGCCGAGCGCGGCCGCAGCGCCGGTGAGGCGCTGGCCGCGGATCGGCGTCTGGTTGAGCACGAAGGCGAACGGCCTGTCGGCGCGCCGCACCTCCGCGAGCGTGACCGCGGTCGCCTCGATGTCGACGACGCTGGGGCGCGCCGGAATCAGGCAGAGATCGGCGTGGCGGATCGCTGCCGACGAGGCCGCGCCGACGCCGCCTGCAGTGTCGATGATCGCAAGCGTCACGCCTTCGTCCGCAAGCCTGTCGAGCCGCTCGGCGATATCGCCGGCTGCATAGACGGGGTCGACGCGAGGCTCGGCAAGGGTGCGGCGGGCTCGCCAGCTGGAGAGGGTGCCCTGCTGGTCGGTTTCGATCAGGCGGACGGTGTGCCCGGCGTCAATCGCTGCGCGTGCAAGGCCGATGGCAAGCGTACTCTTGCCGGAGCCACCTTTCTGGGTGGCCAGTACGATCGTGTGCATGGATAGATCCTTTGGATAGCCTAAATCGGAATATGCGTTACGCCACAAAACGGTGCATCGCATTCGCGCGTTGCCGGGCAGTTCTTGCCCAGGACGTGCCAGTCCGATCCAGGGAATTGCCAAGGGATCGCGGAAGTCCGAATCGCTATGATGCCATCATCGCCGATTTCGGAATTATGGCAATTCCGTATGACTACCGCGAAAATTCTGCCTAGCGGCACGGCGTGCGCCGTTGCACGGCGAATGCCGCGGCGTGAAAATTGCGGACGGCTTGACCGCACCCGCAAGGCCGGTGAACATCGTGGCCACCCAATCACGTAGCGAGAAGAGAACGGCCATGGCTGGAAACTGGCGCGACCGCGCGGCGACGGTCTTCGAATGCGAAAAGAAGCCTGCCACATCCAGTCGTGGAATGGTGGTGAGCAATCATCCGCTGGCATCGAGTGCAGGCGTCGAGATGCTTGCCGCCGGCGGCAATGCGGTCGACGCGGCGATTGCGACGCTGTTCGCGCTCACCGTCGTGGAACCGATGATGGTCGGCATCATCGGCGGCGGCATGGCGCATATCCGCACTTCCGACGGCAGCCATCGCTTCATCGACGGCCAGAGCACGGTGCCGCTGGCGGTGAAGCCCGACACCTACACTTCCAAACCGGGCTCGCCGCATGACGTGTTCGACACGGTGGGTGACGAGAATCTCAACGGCGCGAAAGCGGTCGCCGTGCCCGGTTCGCTGAAGGCCTGGTGCGAGACGCTGGCGCGGTTCGGCACCATGAGCCTTGCCGATGTGATGCAGCCCGCGATCAAGTTTGCCTCGCGCGGCTATGCGGCGACGCCCTATCTCTGCGAATGCATCGCCGACGGCGCCGATGTGATGCGCAAGGACAAGCCGATCTCGGCGATCTATCTGCCTGATGGCGTACCGCTGAAGCCCGGCGAGCGCGTGGTGCAATCGGAATATGCGGAGACGCTGGCCTATATCGCGCAGCACGGCGCGGACGCGCTGTACAACGGCCTGCTCGGCAATGTGCTGGTCGACTACATGAAGGCCACGGGCGGCTTCATCGCGCATCAGGATCTGAAAACCTACAGCACCGTCGAGCGGCAACCGATCCGCGCGGATTATCGCGGCTGGCAGATCATGGGTCCCCCGCCGCCTGCGGCATCGGGCGTGCACATCGCGCAGATGCTGAACATCCTCGAAGGATATGACATCGCATCATTGGGCTTCGGTACGGCGCAGACCATCCATTACCTCGCCGAGGTCATGAAGATCGCCTTTGCCGATCGCGCGGCAGCGAGCGGGGATCCCGCCTATATCAAGGTGCCGGTGGAGCGGCTGACGTCGAAAGCCTATGCGGCGGAGCGCCGCCGCGCCATCGACGACGGTCGCGCGCAGGCCTGGGGCGCCGGCGTCGAGCAGCTCGAGAGCGCGCATACCACGCACATGACGGCGGCCGACAGCTTCGGCAACGTGGTCGCCACCACGCAGACCATCAACAACCTGTTCGGCGCCAGGATCCTCATTCCCGGCCTCGGCACCATTCCGAACAACTACATGCATCTCTACGACCCGCGTCCCGGCCATGCGCTGTCGCTGGCGGCGGGCAAGCGCGTCACCACCTCGATGTCGCCCATGATGGCGCTGCGCGACGGCAGGCTGCGCTTTGCATTGGGCCTGCCCGGGGGAAAACGGATCTTCCCGAGCGCGATGCAGGCGCTGGTCAATCTGATCGACCACGGCATGACATTGCAGGAAGCGGTCGAAGCGCCGCGGGTCTGGACCGAGGGCAATGCGCTCGAAGTGGAGCCGGCGGTGCCCGAACGCGAACGCGAAAAGCTCGCCGCGATGGGTCACCAGGTCGTGGCAATGTCCACGGTCGGCGGCGGCATGAACGGCATCGCCTTCGACCACGACGGCGGCATGCTGGGCGCCGGCTGCTGGCGGGCGGACGGCACGCCGATCGGCCTGTCCGGCGGATTGGCGCGGGCCGGCGTGCGGTTCGGATTGCGGTAAGATCTACTTCCGCACGCAGATGACGCGGACAACGGACGCTTTGGCGTCCGCCGACGTGCCAGCGGCGATGACGGCCCGGGCCTTCAGGAAATCGCGCACGGCCTCGGCCGGCACCAGCGTGGCTTGCGCAGTGCTTGCGGAGGCGGGACCCGCGACCTCGACCGGCTTCAATTGAGCAAGTCCTGCGAACTTGCCGTCGGAGTCCATCGCCGCGGCGCCGGAGAAGCCGACCGGCGGCGCCGGCGACAGTGCCTCGCCATTGAAGGTCGCCTTGGCGGTGGTGACGGCATTGCCGCCGCTCTGATTTTGCGGATCGGCGATCCCCGTCAGTGCGACGGCAGGCTTGCCGCCGCCACCGGCCAGGTTCAGCGGCTTCAGTCCGCGCGCGCCATAGATGCGCAGCAGCGCGAGATCGCGCTCCTTGTCCTCGGCGAGGCGGTCGGCATTGCCATAGCCGGGAATGGCGATGGTCACGCAGCCATCGACGAGCTGGCGATCGGTGATGATGCTGCCGTCCGCAGCCACCACGATGCCCGAGCCATATTCCACCGTCTTGCGCGGCTCGGGCCCGGCCTGTGACCCGGCCGGAAACGCATTGAAGGCGCTCGACATCGCGATCACGACCGGCTCGACCGTGTTCTCGACGGCCTGGTCGTAGAGAATGGTCATGATGCGGACCTCGTCGCCCCTGAACGTGCCGCGGACGTAGAACTTCTTCAGTCCCTGCAGGCCCGACTGCACGAAGAAGTCCGGCTTCACGACGCTGTAGTCGACCTTGCGTCCGCTCGCCTTCTTCTCCTGCTCGGCGAGTTTGGCTGTGGTCGGATTGGTTTCCTTGCGCCGGGTCAGCACGATCTGGACCGTGCCGGTTGGCGAGGTCCACTTGCTTCCGGTGGCGTCGCTCGTCTGCTGCGGCACCAGTTTGGTGGGAATGCCGAGCCGCGTCCCGGTGCCGGCGTCGGTCACGATCTTCCAGCCGACATCCTGCTGCCGCCGCCGCGCGGTGTCGGCAAGGATGCCGCGCTCCTGCGGGTTGAGCACGCCGGTCTGCCTGGCGCCGTGGTCCTTCTGAAACGCCTTGATGGCGTTGACCATGCGCTCGGAGACTTCGCCCGTGATCGCGCCGTTATACTCGCCGACCCAGGCAAGGTCCGATTGCAGCGCCAGCCGCTCGGCCTGCGCCATGGCTCTGGCGGTTTCGGCCGGGCTCTGCGCCTTTGGCGGTTTTGCGGCCGTTGTCGTCGCCCGCTTCGACTTGCTGTCCGCGCTTGCGGGCGTCTGCGCCGCAGCGGAGCCAGCCATGGCCACAATCGACATGGCCACAACCAACAAGGTTGCCGAAAGCACCATTCTCATGACAAATCCCGGGGATTGCAGCTTTCGCCGATTATGCACATCTGCTTGGTCAGCAACAACCGGAGGCCGGTTCTGGGGATAGCCCGTTCATGCTGAGCGACAAGGAACTCGAACGCTACGCCCGTCATATCGTGCTGCGCGAGGTCGGCGGCCCCGGCCAGGCAGCGCTGAAGGAGGCGTCGGTGCTGGTGATCGGCGCGGGCGGGCTGGGCGCGCCGGCCCTGATGTATCTCGCCGCAGCCGGCGTCGGCACGCTCGGCGTCGTCGACGACGACAGGGTCTCGCTGTCGAACCTGCAGCGTCAGATCATCCACACCACGCCGGAAGTCGGGCGGCTCAAGGTCGACAGCGCTGCCGAGCAGGTCCGCGCGCTCAATCCGCATGTGCTGTTCGAATCCCATGCCGTTCGGCTCACCGCCGGCAATGCCATGGCTGTCATCGGCGGCTACGACCTCGTGCTCGACGGCTCCGACAATTTCGAAACGCGCTACCTCGTATCAGATGCCTGCTATCTTGCGGCGAAGCCCCTGATCACGGCGGCGCTCGGCATGTTCGACGGTTCGCTCACCACCATCCGCGGTCATGAGCGCAATGCCGAGGGTGAACTGAACCCGACCTATCGCTGCCTGTTTCCGGAACCGCCGCCGGCAGGCACCGTGCCGACCTGCGCCGAGGCCGGCGTGATGGGCGCGCTGGCGGGCGTGCTCGGCTCGATGATGGCGATGGAGGCGATCCGCGAGATCGTCGGCTTCGGCGAAGGCCTGGTCGGTCGCCTGCTGATGGTCGATGCGCTGTCGATGCGGTTCGAGACGCTGCGCTACAAGCGCGATCCGCAAAACCCGCTCAATGGCGATATGCCCGGGATCGTCGATCTGAGCGGGCATCGCTGATCAGGCCCGCGACGTTTTCCTCTCGCCATCCATGTCCACGCGCTGGCTCCAGGGAGAGCGGGAACCGGACGCAGCGCTCCATTTCTACTTTGCATGGGGTTGTTTTCGCATTTTTGAATCAAGTCCCCGGCCTGCGGGACTTACAGCATGCTCGGCAGCACGCGATCCGGCGGCTTGTGGCTGTCGAGGAAGGTCTTGATGTTGATGATCACCTTCTCGCCCATTTCGACGCGGCCCTCGATGGTGGCCGAGCCCATATGCGGCAGGAGCGTCACCTTGCCGGCTCTTGCGAGCCTCACCAGCTTGGGATTCACCGCCGGCTCGTGCTCGTAGACGTCGAGGCCTGCGCCGGCGATGTCGCCGGCTTCGATCAGCTTGACCATGGTGTCTTCGTCGATCACTCCGCCGCGCGCGGTGTTGACGATATAGGCCTGTTTCTGAAGCAGCTTCAGCCGCCGCGCCGACAGCAGATGATAGGTCGCCGGCGTATGCGGACAGTTCACCGAGATGATGTCCATCCGCGCCAGCATCTGGTCGAGGCTTTCCCAATAGGTGGCGCCGAGCTCCTCGGCGATCTGCGGCGCGACGGGACGGCGGTTGTGATAGTGGATCTGCAGGCCGAAGGCGCGGGCGCGGCGCGCCACCGCCTGGCCGATCCGGCCCATGCCGACAATGCCGAGGCGCTTGCCGCCGATGCGGTGGCCGAGCATCCAGGTCGGCGACCAGCCCGCCCAGTTCTTGCCTTCGGTGAGAATGGAGGCGCCCTCGATCATCCGCCGGGGCACGGCGAGGATCAGCGCCATGGTCATGTCGGCGGTGTCCTCGGTGAGCACTTTCGGCGTGTTGGTCACGGTGATGCCGCGGGCATGCGCGGCAACGACGTCGATATTGTCGACGCCGTTGCCGAAATTGGCGATCATGCGGAGCTTGCAGTCCGGCTGCTTGAGCGCAGCTTCCGTGATCTCGTCGGTGACGGTGGGAACCAGCACGTCGGCCGTGCGCACGGCTTCCGCGATCTGCTCCGGCGTCATCGGCGTGTCGTCGAGATTGAGCTTCGCATCGAACAGCTCGCGCATCCGGGTCTCGACCGAGTCCGGTAGCTTCCGCGTGACGACGACGAGAGGCTTTTTCTTAACCGACATTTCCAGCTCTCATGAGACTGAGCTTAACAGAAGCCTGCCGTTCAGACCTCATTAACCCGGGTGTTCGACACTGCCGTCTTGCAGCGCGGCGTCCCGCATTTCCTTGGGTTCCCCGATATTTAGCCCGGTTTTCGCCCGGGAAAATTCGGCTCTCTTTCGTTCCGTCCTCTCTAGCAGAAGGCCGGGCCAAGACAAGAAGCAAGGAACCGGCGTGTGGGGGGCGGCGATTTTTGTGCGGCTGCACAGGGGATTGGGGTTCTGACGCAAGGCAGGCGGGTCGGCTCGCAGAGTTGAGCTGTCGCGTTCTCGGTGGGAGACGGGCGGAATGGGGTTGTGGCGTTTCAGTGCGTTGGTGGTGCTGGCGGCGGTGCTGGGGATGATTCCCGGCATGGGTCATGCGGCCAAGGATTCGGCGGCGTCTGCGAGCGGCCTGCCCGTTCCGCGCTATGTCAGCCTGAAGTCCGATCACGTCAACGTTCGCGCCGGTCCCACCAAGGACAACGACGTGGCCTGGATCTATACCCGCGCAGGCCTTCCGTTGGAGATCACCGCCGAATTCGAGAACTGGCGGCGGGTGCGCGACTCCGAGGGTGCCGAGGGATGGGTCTATCACTCCATGCTGTCCGGCCGCCGCACGGCCGTCGTCACCATGAAGCGCAAGGACGAGCTTGCGCCGATCTATGATCGTGCCGATTCCGCGAGCGCAGTGGCGGCAAGGCTGCAGGCCGGCGTGGTGGCGCAGGTGAAGAAGTGCTCGAACGGCTGGTGTCGCGTCACCGGCAATGGCTTTGATGGCTGGATCGAGCAGCAGCGTTTGTGGGGCGTCTACGCCAACGAGAAGGTGGACTGACGCGCAACGTCATCCCGGATTGGCGCTTCGTGCGTCCGGGAATGACAATCGACAGCTCGGGAAAAGATCAGCGCTTCTTGCGCAGGCGCACGACCATGTCGACGCGGGAGATCTCGTAGCCCTCGGGAACGTCGGGCATCTTCGACAGCACGAGATGCGGGTCGGGAATGTCGACCAGCTCGTGATTGTTCTCGAGATAGAAGTGGTGGTGCGCCGTCACATTGGTGTCGAAATAGGTCTTGGTGCCGTCGACGCTGACCTGACGCAGCAGTCCTGCATCGGTGAGCTGGTTGAGCGTGTTGTAGACGGTCGCCAGCGACACCGGCACCTTCGCAAGCGTCGCTTCCTCGTAGAGCATTTCAGCGGTGAGATGGCGTGCGCCCTTGCCGAACAGCAGCCAGCCCAGAGCCATGCGCTGGCGGGTGGGACGCAATCCCGCGGCCTGCAGCATTTCGTTGACGTCATGCCACGGGCAGCCCGTCAGCGCCGGCTGATGCCCGGCTGCTCGAGCCTCCGCGTCGTCATTGCCGCTCGTTTTGTCGTTGATGTCCAAGGTCGGGCCCGTACTCGTACTTTCAGCTCTATTCGGCTGGAATATAGAGGGAAATGTCCCAGATGCAAGTTTTTCGCAACTAGAACTTGACTAATGTTAAGGGGAAATGTCGCCGGCCGGGCGGCGATCTACCCTGCATCGGCGCTTTGCCGCCCGCGGATGGCTATGTTACAGAGCGCCCCGATCCGAGCCATGCGATTTCGGCAATGGCCAATGCCGGTTCCCGTAGGGCAGTTGGCCTGTTTGGGCCTGCCGGAACGGTGTGCGTCACCCGCGGGGTTGCTATCCCCGCCCAAAGCGCGCAATCGGGAATTCGAGGGGTCTTGAGACAATGCTCAATCGGCGCAACGGCTATGAATATGAGGAGCTGCTGGCCTGCGCCAGGGGCGAAATGTTCGGCCCCGGCAATGCCCAGTTACCGCTGCCTCCGATGCTGATGTTCGACCGCATCAGCGAGATTACCGATGTCGGGGGTGAGTACGGCAAGGGTCTCGTCCGCGCCGAGCTGGAGGTGAAGCCGGACCTCTGGTTCTTCGGCTGCCATTTCAAGAACGATCCCGTGATGCCGGGTTGCCTGGGGCTCGATGCACTCTGGCAGATGGTCGGCTTCTATCTCGGCTGGATCGGCGGCGAGGGCCGCGGCCGTGCACTGGGGCTCAGCGAGCTCAAGTTCTCCGGCCAGGTGCTGCCGCATGCCCGGAAGGTCGTCTATCAGACGGATATCAAGCGCGTGATGCGTGGAAAGCTGGTGCTGGGGATCGCCGACGGGTGGCTTTCCATGGACGGCGAGATTATCTATCGCGCGAAGGACCTGAAGGTCGGGCTGTTCAAGCAGGGCACGCAGCCCGGCAATTGAACTTCATTCCAGGCCAATACACCAAGAACGAACGGACAGGACGAGGCGAACATGAGGCGGGTTGTCATCACGGGGATGGGCATCGTCTCGTCCATCGGAAACAACACCCAGGAAGTGCTGTCGAGCCTGCATGAGGCCAAGTCCGGCATCAGCCATGCCGCGAAATACAAGGAGCTGGGCTTCCGTTCGCAGGTGCAGGGTGCGCCGACCCTCGATCCTTCGGGAGTGATCGACCGCCGCGCCATGCGATTTCTCGCCGAGGGCGCGGCGTGGAATCACGTCGCGATGGAACAGGCCATCCAGGATTCCGGCCTTGAGCCCACGGAAGTCTCCAACGTCCGTACCGGCATCATCATGGGTTCGGGCGGCCCTTCGACACGTACGCTGGTGGAAGCCGCCGATATCGCGCGCACCAAGGGCCCGAAGCGCGTCGGCCCGTTCGCCGTTCCCAAGGGCATGTCGTCGACGGCATCCGCCACACTGGCGACCTGGTTCAAGATCAAGGGCGTGAACTATTCGATCTCGTCGGCCTGTGCGACGTCGAACCATTGCATGGGCAATGCCTATGAGACGATCCAGATGGGCAAGCAGGACGTCATCTTCGCCGGCGGCTGCGAGGAACTCGACTGGACGCTGTCGGTGCTGTTCGACGCCATGGGCGCGATGTCCTCGAAATACAACGATACGCCGGCGACCGCTTCGCGTCCCTACGACGTCAACCGCGACGGCTTCGTCATCGCCGGCGGCGCCGGCGTGGTCGTTCTGGAAGAGCTCGAGCATGCCAAGGCGCGCGGCGCGCGCATCGTTGCCGAGGTGGTCGGCTACGGGGCTACTTCCGACGGATACGACATGGTGGCCCCCTCCGGCGAGGGCGCCGAGCGCTGCATGCGCATGGCGCTGGAGACGGTGAAGACTCCCATCGACTACATCAATCCACACGCCACATCGACGCCGGCCGGCGATCCGCCGGAGATCGAAGCGATCCGGAAAGTGTTCGGCGTCGGCGAGAAGTGCCCGCCGATTTCGGCGACCAAGGCGCTTACCGGTCATTCGCTCGGCGCCACCGGCGTGCAGGAAGCAATCTACTCGCTCCTGATGATGAACAACGGATTTATCTGCGAGAGCGCGCATATCCAGGAACTCGATCCCGTCTTCGCCGACATGCCGATCGTGCGCAAGCGTATCGACAACGCCAAGCTCGGCACCGTGCTGTCGAACTCCTTCGGCTTCGGCGGCACCAACGCCACGCTGGTTTTCAAGCGAATGGATGCGTGATCTCGTCGCCACCGCTGCTGGCTCGCGACGGATAACGAGCCAGCCTGAGAGGGGCGCCTTGCAACGATCCGACATGGGGTAGGCATGATTATCGAACCGCGCGTGCGAGGGTTCATCTGCACGACGGCGCATCCGGTAGGGTGCGCGCAGAACGTCCGCGAACAGATCGCCTATGTCCTGCGACAGGGACCGGTCGCGAGTTGCCCCAAACGCGTTGCCGTGCTCGGCTGCTCGACGGGCTACGGCCTGGCGAGCCGCATCGTCGCGACTTTTGCCGGCGGCGCGGACACGATCGGCGTGTCGCTGGAGCGTGAGCCATCAGCCACCAGGACCGGCAGCGCCGGCTGGTACAACAACCGCGCATTCGAGATCGAGGCCGAGAAGATCGGACGATCGCCCCTTACCCTGGAGGGCGATGCTTTCTCGGACGAGCTGAAGAAAACCTTCATCGAGCGCGTGCGCGAAAAGTTCGGGCAGCTCGACATGCTGGTCTACAGCATGGCGGCTCCCGTGCGCACCGATCCGGTCACGGGCAAGACCTGGCGTTCGGCGATCAAGCCGCTCGGCGCGCCCGTTGAAATCAAGACGCTCAACACGGAAACCGGCGAGGTCTACGAGACGACAGTGGCGCCGGCGAGCGAGGATGAAGCGACTGCCACGGTCGCGGTGATGGGCGGCGAGGACTGGAAACGCTGGATCGACCAGCTCGCAGACGCCGGCGTGCTGGCGCCGGGATTCCGCACGCTCAACTACACCTATATCGGCAGCGAGCTGACCTGGCCGATCTACTGGAAGGGCACCCTGGGGCGCGCCAAGGTCGATCTCGATCGCAAGGCGGAGGAGATCCGGGCGCGTCTTGGTCAGAATGCGGCGCGCATCGTGGCGCTGAAGGCCGTCGTCACCCAGGCAAGCTCGGCCATTCCGGTGGTGCCGCTCTATGGAACGGTGCTGTTCAAGGTCATGAAACAGCTCGGGCTCCACGAAGGATGTATCGAACAGATCGACCGTCTGTTCCGGACGCGCCTTGGCCCGGACGCCGAAGTTGACGAGGCGATGCGTCTCAGGCTCGACGATCGGGAGCTATCGCCCGAAGTTCAGGCGGAGGTGTCGCGGCGATGGCCGCTGCTTTCCACGCAGACGCTCGGCGAACTGGCCGACCTTCCAGAATACAAGAGCCAGTTCCTGCGCCTGTTCGGATTCGGCATCGACGGCGTCAACTACGCAGCCGACGTCGACCCTCGCGTCGTCCCGGCTTGACGCCGCACGCTCGGGCTCGACGGGGCGGAATCGCGTCTCACCCCGCTGCGATCTTCTCCGCGCGCTGGAACGCCGGACGTGCCGTGCAGCGCGCGATATAGTCGTCGAATGACGGCCGCGACGGGATCATCTTGAACAGGCGCACCCCGAAATTCAGTCCCGCGCCGATCACGATGTCGGCCGCAGAGAAATTCTCGCCGAGCAGCCACGGCCCCTTCTGCAAGGCTGCATCGAGCACGTCGATGACCCGATCCGCATCGCCCCAGCCGGCGGCGACCGGATTCATCTCGATCTTGGTGGCGAGCTGCACGATGGCCGGCTCGATACAGCTCGGTCCGAAGAACAGCCAGTAGAGATACTTTGCGCGCGCGGGATCGCCGACCGGCGGCGCGAGCTTCGCATCGGGAAAGCGCTCGGCGACATAGGTGCAGATTGCGGCGGCCTCGCCCAGCGTCGCCGTGCCGTCCTGCAGCGCCGGCACCTTGCCCATGGCATTGATCGCCAGATACTCCGGTGTCCGTTGCGCGCCGGTGGAAATATCGATCAGCACGCGCTCATAGGGCTGGCCGGTCTCTTCCATCAACCAGAGCGCGGTGAACGAGCGCGTGCGGGGCGACCAGTAGAGTTTCATCATCGAGCCGTTTCCTCTCTCTTCCAGCGATAACATTTCATCATGAAGCCCGTCGCGCTTGCGATCTCTTCCGTCTCGAACAGGAAGCCTTCGCGCTCATACCAGCGCCACGCCTTCTCGTTCTCCCGCACGCAGCGCAGCCGGATTTCATCCGGCAATTGTTGCCGCGTGAAGGCAAGCAGCCGTCTGCCGATGCCTCTGCCCTGATATTCCGGCGCAACGAACAACTGGTCGAGATATCTTTCCGGCAGATGCAGCGCCAGCATCCCGGCGAGATTTCCCTCGTCGTCGACGACATACAGGCTCCAGCCGTCTTCAATCTCCCGCCTTACGCGTGCGCGCAAATTGGCGAGCAGGAAGTTGCTGGATTCTGCAAGGCCCGTCGAAAGCCAGCTCTTCATCCAGACTCGGGCGACCTCATCATATTCATGCGGCTGCGCGGGACGGATGAGAGGATCCGACATCGGCTCATGCCCGCTGAGCGCGCTGCGGTGGCTTCGCCGGCTTTCCGCGCGACTTGCCGGCCGACAGGCAGACGATCTCGGAGATCTGCGTGAGCTGACGCGCCAGGGGGCTGGTCTTGCGCCAGACCATGCCGATGGTTCGCGACGGCTGCGGGCTCTTGAACCGCGCCACCGACACGGCGGCCGAGCGAGTTTCCACCGCGACGGCCATTTCCGGGATCAGCGTAACGCCGATGCCGGCGCTGACCATCTGCACCAGCGTGGACAGCGAGTTCGCGTCCAGCAGTTCGCGCGGCGACGAGTGCATCTTGCAGAACGACAGTGCCTGGTCGCGGAAGCAATGGCCTTCCTCCAGCAGCAACAGCCGCATCTCGCGCAGCATTTCGCGGCTGGGTACCGGCGTCCCCTCGTCCTTGCGCGGGCGTACCAGCAAGAAGTCCTCGCTGAACAGGGCGACTTCCGTCAGCGACGGTTCCGACACCGGCAGTGCGA
>JAHCKB010000111.1 GCA_026125985.1 Bradyrhizobium sp. | reverse complement strand
GCCTGCCACGACGCTGATCTCGATCGGCCACCGCTCGACGCTGGAAGCATTCCACGGGCGCAAGCTGGCAATGGTGCGCGACGGCGAGCGCTTTGCGCTGCGCGAACAGGAACAGGCGCAGCAGGGCGCGTCATAGCCAGCGCTGCGGCCAGCCGTGCAGCCTGTTCAGGCGATGCCAGAGAAGTGCAAAGCCGGTCAGCGCCAGCGCGCCGACAAATACCGGCGCAAACAGGAATGACCACGGCAGATTGTTGAGGACCACCAGAAGCGGGTTGATCCCGGCCGGCGGATGAAAGGTGCCGGTGAGATACATCGCCAGCACGGCGAGGCCGACACTGGCGGCCGCCGCCCAGGCGCTCGGCCCGGTCACATTCAGCACCATCAGCCCGACCAGCGTGGACACCAGATGGCCACCGATCAATGCCCTCGGCTGGGCAGGTTCGGCATCCGGAGACCCGATCACCAGCACGATCGAGGTCGCAAACGGAATGACGGCGATCGGAAAGCGCGATGCCTGCGAGAACCATTCCATGATGCCGATGGCAATGGCCGCGCCAAGCCCGGCAACCGTGCCCTTGATCAGGATCTGCCGGTCGAAGCTCGGCCGGGGAAGCTTTGGACGCTTCGACCGCTTCTCGGTCATCGAAGGCCTCGTGCAAAAAGAAAAGGGGGGCGGCAGACTAGTCTGCCGCCCCCCGATCTTTCAACTGGCAGAGCTTACTTCAGGTTGGTCATCGCCGTCAGGTCGGCCGAGAGCTTGACGATGCCGGCCGCACCGCACCAGTTCGAACCGAAGCCACCTGGATTGATCGGCGTGAAGCTGCCGTCGAACCTTGCGGTATGGTCGCTCGTGAAGGCGTTGCAATCACCCTTCGACAGGTTGGTGTCGGAATAGCGGAAGTCCAGCGTGAACACCTTGTAGGTAAAGCCGACGCCGATGTTCCAGGTGTTGTAGTCGGCATAGTTGATGCCGGTCGGGAACGCGGGAACACCGTAGAAAGAGTCCGAGGTGCCCAGCCACTGGCGGCCGAACTCACCCGACACATAGGCACCAACGCCGCTGGTTCCGAACATGCTGCTCGGCGCGGTCACCTTGCCGGTGACTGAGGCGTAGGTGCCCGGTGCGCCGGTGTTGAGGAAGTTTGGCGAATAATAGACGTTGCCGCCCATCGAGAAGTAGTCGTTGAAGGTGTAGGCTACCTTGCCGTAGACCTCGAAGAAGCTGACGTCCTTCTTGATGACGTTGCCGTTGAGCAGTGCATTCGCCTGGCACTCGGCGCTGAGCGGAACGCCGGCGGTATCGGTGGCAGCGCCGTAGTGGCAGGTGCCACCCGGATAGAGATAGCCCCAGGCGCCGATATCGAAGGCCCAGGCGCCGACGGTCAGACGAGCGCCGCCGTAGGCGTCGATTTCAGCCGCCGCGCGGTTCGCGAAGGCGATGCTGGCTCCGGCGAGACCGACATAGAGCTGGAAATCCTTGGTAACGTTGTAGCGCGGCTCGAAATAGGCGCTGACCGAGGGCTTGTGGTTGGACTGCGTAATACCGCGGAACACGTAGTCGTTGGTGATTGCCGAACCAAAGGCGATATCCCAGGGATCGAACTTGGCCGGCGGCGGAGCCTTGGCCTTCATATACATGTCCGCAGCGTGAGCGGACCCCGCAGTCACCGCCAGCAGAGCGGCAGCCATAACCAGTTTCTTCATGACGATCCCCATCTCTCATTCAAAACAGTCGGGCTTCGTTGCCCCTAGGAATCGAAAGGCCGACTGCAACCAATCTCGGGATCAATCTGTGGCGAGCTGCGCGAAGCGTGAAGAGAAAAACACAAGCATTTGCCGCCTTTTTAGGCGTTTCCGGGTTTTCGCGCGATGTTATTGGAGAGTGTTGCATCCTCAACACAATTTCGGCTGGTCTAACCGCCTCTGGAAGCAGGCAGGAGTGCACATCGGCGACACCCCGGGGCACTCTTTCGCCGAATCAAAAATCCGTAGGACTACGGTCGGACAGAAAAAGGGGCCGCAGCGCTGACGCTGCGGCCCCTTTCGAACACTGTTCGCGGTGGGGTTGTCCGGCTAGTTGCTGCTGCCCTCCTCGGACGAACCGCCCGAGCTCCAGGACGGTCCGGGGCTCGGGGTAGCCCAGCTCGGCGCGGGAGCGGGCTCCGGCTCAGGGGCAGGGATCGGGGCCGGTTCAGCAACAGGCATGGGCGCAGTTGCTTTTTTCTTCGGCGCGCTCTTCTTCCTGGCTTTCTTGGGCGCTGCCTTCTTGGCCTTCGCGGCGGATTTCCTTGCAGCCTTCTTGCCCGACTTCTTGGCGGATTTCTTCGCAGACTTTTTCGCAGACTTCTTGGCGGATTTCTTGACGGACTTCTTTGCAGATTTCTTCTTTTTCGCCGCTGCGGCCTTCTTGGCTTTCTTTGCCTTCTTGGCCTTCGCCTTCTTCGCCTTCTTCGCCATCGTGAACATCCTCCTGTTGCCGCCGATCAATGTCTATCGGGCATCGCGGATCGCCACTGTCTGCCGCGCCATCAATTCAATGCAGGCCGCGGACCTCCCGTCGCCCAATCGAGAAGCTCAATCGTATGCACTACAGGAACCGATGTGCCACTGGCGATCTGCACCATGCAGCCAATATTGCCCGCAGCAATCATATCCGGCTCGACACTTGCGATATTGGCGACCTTGCGATCACGCAATCTGCCCGCAAGCTCGGGCTGGAGAATGTTATATGTCCCCGCCGAACCGCAACACAAATGGCTCTCGGGCACATCTTTCACCACGAAACCGGTCTTGGAAAGCAATTCTTTGGGCGCCAGCGTGATTTTCTGTCCGTGCTGCAGCGAACATGCTGCGTGATAGGCGACCTTGACGTCACCCATCCGACCCGACGGCTTCAGCTCGATGCCGGCAAGATATTCGCTCACATCCTTGGCGAGCCGTGAGATCTGTGCTGCGGCCGCGGCGCAGTCGCGATCCTCGCGCAGCAGGTAGCCGTAATCCTTGACGACCGTGCCGCAGCCCGACGTCGTCATCAGGATGGCGTCCAGCCCGCCCTGTTCCGCCTCCCGTCCCCAGGCTGCGACGTTGGCCCGCGCACGCGCGAGCGCGTCATGGTCGTCGCCCATGTGATGGGTGAGCGCGCCGCAGCATTGCTCGTCCTTGACCAGTACGACCTCGATGCCGTGGCGGGTCAGAACGTTGATCGCGGCCTGGTTGATGCGAGGCGCCAGCACCTGCTGGGCACACCCCTGCATCAGCGCCACCCGCCCGCGACGCTCCCCCTCGGCTGGAAATACACTGCCGGGCGCCGGTCCCGGAGGCGGCAGATGTCGTGGCGCCAGCGCCAGCATCGCTTTGATCCGGCTGAACAAAGTCGGACTGACCGAACCCGGACCGGGCGACGGCAGCAGGTCAGCGAAAGGCCGGCCCAGCCGCGCCAGCCACATGCTGTATCGAAAGAGATCGGGACGAGGCAGCACCAGCGACAGGACCTTGCGCAACGCACGCTCGACCAGGGGCCGCGAATAGTCGCGCTCAACCCTGACGCGCGCCTGATCGACCAAGTGCATGTAGTTCACGCCCGACGGGCAGGTGGTCATGCAGGCGAGGCACGAAAGGCAGCGGTCGATATGCTTGACCACGTCTGCTGTCGGCTTCTCGTCCTTCTCCAGCATCTGCTTGATCAGGTAGATGCGCCCGCGCGGGCTATCGAGCTCGTCGCCGAGCAGCACGTAAGTCGGGCAAGTCGCGGTGCAAAATCCGCAATGAACGCAAGCGCGCAGGATCTTGTCGGCTTCCTGGATGTCGGGATCGGCGAGCTGGGCGAGCGAGAATTCGGTCTTCATGTCGGCGTTCCCCGCGCCATCCGGCCGCGGTTGAGGATTTCTTTGGGATCGAAGCTCTGGCGGACCCGCTCGGCCAGCGCGGCAATCCCGGCCGCCTGCGGCTGGAACACGTCGAGGTGCCGCCGCACTTCTTCGGAGGCGCGGATCAGCGTCGCATGGCCGGCTGCCGCCTCAACGAGGTTCCGTACCGTTGCCGCCTGGGCATCCGGTCTCGGCGGCACCGCTGCCCAGATCAGCCCGCCGCCCCAGTCGTAGATCACGTCGCCGCCGGTCTCCCGGGCGAGCTGCCGGCCGAGGGCGCCACCGGAGGCCGGCGGACAAACGATCCGCCATACCGGCCAGGCGCCGAGCGCGCCACCGGCGGCGAAGGGAATCACGTCGCGCAGGGCATCCCAGACCCCGGTCGAGACGGCGTCCTTCAGGACCTCTGCGGCGCCGAACTCCGCCACCAGCCTGGTCAGCGACGCGGCGCGGCTGGCGGCGGAGACTTCGATGCCCTCCAGCCGCAGCAGCGTCACCGACTGCCCCGGCGAGGCCAGCGCCGCCAGCGCATCGCCCGAAGGGCGGAACACCGAGGCCGGAAGGTGCGCAGCACCCGAAACATCGAAGGGCGAGCCGAGCGCCGCCGTCATGGCTCGGTTGGCGGCGATGTCGTCGAGCCCGCGCAGCACCAGGGTGCGCTCGCTTTCCGGCTTCGGCATCACCTTCAGCGTCACCTCGGTCATGACCGCGAGCGTGCCCCAGGAGCCCGCGAGTAACTTGCTGAGATCGTAGCCGGTGACGTTCTTCACCACCTTGCCGCCGGTCTTGAAGCTGTCGCCGAAGCCGCTCACCGCATGCGCACCAAGCAGATGATCGCGGGCGCCGCCCGACTTGATGCGGCGCGAGCCGGCAAGACCCGCGCCGATCATGCCGCCGATGGTGCCGATGCCCGCCGTGCCTAGCAGCGGCGCAGTGTCCATCGGATCGAAGGCGAATTGCTGGTTCTTGGCGTCGATCAGCGACTTGACGTCGGCAAGCGGCGCACCGGCCTGCACCGTGATGATCAGCTCGTTCGGCTCGTAGGAGACGACGGCATTCAGCGCGGAGAGATCGAGTACCGCATTGGTCGCCATCGGCTGGCCGATCTGGCGCTTGGAGCCATGGCCGATGATCTCAAGCGGCTGATCGTTGGCGATGGCCGCACGCACCACCTGCTCGACGTCTTTGGCGTCACGTACTCTTAAGGTGTCCACGTGCTTGCTCTAGAATCGCGGAATATCGGGAAAGGCCAGCTTGCCGCCATGCACATGCATGCGGCCGAGTTCGGCGCAGCGGTGCAGGGTCGGGAACACCTTGCCCGGATTGAGCAGGCCATCGGCGTCGAAGGCGCATTTCAGGCGCTGCTGCTGGTTGAGATCCACTTCCGAAAACATTTCCGGCATCAGGTCGCGCTTCTCGATGCCGACGCCGTGCTCGCCGGTCAAGACGCCGCCGAGTTCGACGCAGCAGCGCAGGATGTCGGCGCCGAAAGCCTCGGCGCGCTCCATCTCGCCGGGCTTGTTGGCATCGTAGAGTATCAGCGGATGCAGATTGCCGTCGCCGGCATGGAAGACGTTGGCGACGCCGAGACCGTATTTTTCGGACAGCTCGCGAATGCGCGTCAGTGCCTTCGGCAGCGCGCCGCGCGGGATGGTGCCGTCCATGCAGAGATAGTCCGGCGAGATGCGCCCGACCGCGGGGAAGGCCGCCTTGCGCCCGGCCCAGAACAGGTTGCGCTCGGTCTCGTTGGTGGAAATCTGCAGGGTGACGGAACCGCAGCCCTTTGCGATCGTCTCGACCCGCCCGATCAGTTCATCGACCTCGATGGACGGACCGTCGAGCTCGATGATCAGCAGCGCCTCGACGTCGAGCGGATAGCCGGCATGGACGAACGCCTCGGCAGCATGGATCGCGGGCTTGTCCATCATCTCCATGCCGCCGGGGATGATGCCGGCACCGATGATGCGCGCCACGCATTCGCCGGCGGCTTCCACCTGCGCAAAACCGACCATCAGCGCGCGCGCGGTCTCCGGCTTCTGCAGGATGCGCACGGTGATCTCGGTGATGACGCCGAGCAGCCCCTCGGAGCCGGTGATGATGCCCATCAGGTCGTAGCCGGGATTCTCCGCCGACTTGCCGCCGATACGCAGGATTTCACCCGACATCAGCACGATCTCGCAGCCGAGCACGTTGTTGGTGGTCATGCCGTATTTCAGGCAGTGCACGCCGCCGGAGTTTTCTGCGACATTGCCGCCGATCGAGCAGGCGATCTGCGACGACGGGTCGGGCGCATAGTAGAAGCCGGCATGCGCGACCGCCTGGCTGATGGCGAGATTGGTGACACCGGGCTCGGTCACCACCACCCGGTTGTCGAAATCGATCTCGCGGATACGCTTGAACTTGCCCAGGCCCAGCAGCACGGCGTCCCTGAGCGGCAGCGCACCGCCTGACAGCGAGGTTCCGGAGCCGCGCGGCACCACCCTGATGCCCTGCTCCTGGCAATATTTCAGAACCCTGGAGACCTGTTCGGTCGTGTCCGGCAGCACCACCACCATCGGCGGCTGCCGATAAGCGGTAAGCCCGTCGGATTCGTACGGGATCATCTCTGCGGCGCTGTCGATCACCCCTTCGCCCGGCACGATGGCGCGAAGGTCGGCCACGATGGCGTCGCGCCGGGCGAGCACCGCCTCGTCCGCTGCCGGCATCATGATCGCCATTGGTTTCCTCCGTCTCGCCTCGCCGATTTGTGATCCAAATCAAGCACGTCTGGCCTGTTTTTGGTAGCGGTCGAAGGGCGAATGGACATGCACGGAATTTACTGGAAAAACCCCCCTCGCCGTGGCAAGTGCCCACTTGCCTTCATTGACCCTCGCAGGAAGCTAGAACACTCATGAAAAATCTGACCTTGAGCACGCTTTTCGTCATCGCAGCCACGACCGCCGCCTCCGGCGCGCTGGCGCAGGATGCCGACGCCGGCAAGACAGCGTTCAACAAATGCAAGGCCTGCCACGACGTCGGCGAAGGCGCCAAGAACAAGGTCGGACCGGAACTCAACGGCCTTGACGGCCGCAAGTCCGGCACGGCGGCGGGCTACTCCTATTCGGACGCCAACAAGAATTCCGGCATCACCTGGGACAAGGCAACCTTCGTCGAATACATCAAGGACCCCAAGGCCAAGATTCCCGGCACCAAGATGGTGTTTGCCGGCATCAAGAAAGAGGATGAGGCCAACAACCTCTGGGCCTACCTCGCCAAGTTCGACAAGGACGGCAAGGCGAAGTGACCTGCTGACGGCATTGCTTCAGCGCACCGCCCAGAGCGCCGGCGCCTGTTCTGACGGCGTCGCGGTGGAAACAAACGGATCGGCATAGCAGCGCGCGCCGGCGGCGCGCGCGATTCGTCCGACGCTCTCGGTCATGGCCGGTGCGCCCGATGTGTAGACCACGGTGTCCGGCGACAGCGGCGGCAGATGGTCGGTCGGCAGGCCTGCGCGGATCACCGGAAAATCGCCCTGCGGTTCCGAGACGACCGGAATGATCGTCACGTTGGGAAACAGCGCCAGCCGGCACAGCGCGGCGTGGCTGTACAAGGCACGCAACTCCCGCGCCGCGACGATGAAGGTAAGCTCCCGCTCCGGACGCTCCATGATGGCGGCAACCGCAATCGACCACATCGGCGCAAATCCAGTGCCGCTCGCCACCAGCACGATCGGTCCGCGGTGGTTGCGGCGCAGGAAGGCGCTGCCCAACGGGCCCGACACCTTGACGCGGTGGCCACCTCCGATGTCGCGTCCGAGCACTCCGGAAACCCTGCCTTCAGGCAGGCGGCGGATGTGGAAGTGCAGCAAACGATCGTCGCCCCGGCCTTCGAGCGGATAGGTGGGGCTGAAGGAGCGCGCCGGATAGCCGCGGAACTGCAGCTTGCAGAACTGGCCGGGCAGAAAGGGCAGCGGCTTCGGCACCTCGACGGTGAGGCCCGCAATGTCGGGCGCAAGCCGCACAATGCCGGCGACCCGGCCCGACAGCGTGACGGGATCGGGCACCTCTTCGGTGACGATGGTGATGTCGGAGACGATGCGCGCCTGGCAGGCATGGATCATGTCGTCGCCCGGCTCGTGGCCGCCGAACACCCTTCCCTGCACCAGCCGCACCCGGCAGGCGCCGCACATGCCGGCGCGGCAATCATGCGGCAGCTCGACGCCGTTCATCAGCGCCCAGTCGAGCAGCAGATCGCCGGCATGGGCGAGATAGCGCTGATTGTTGAGGGTGATCTTGCAGACCCGGCCCATTCAGTCGACCTTCAGCCTGACGGGGCGGACGTGACGTGTGTGCCCGATCTGGTTGTGGTCGAACGCAGCGACGCGCATGAAGGCTCCGCTCGCGATCGCAACGTCATGGGGACTTCCGGTATCGAGGCGGCGCGCAACCTCCAGCGACCAGTGACCGGATGCCCAGCGCGCCGCACATCTGATATCGGCGCGGTCACCGGAAAATTCACCGGAGACAATCACACCGGGAATGACGGCGCCCACCGGAACACGCGCATCCAGCTCCGCCGAGAAGGGCAGCGACTCCGCTTCGGTCATGAACCAGCGCGAGCCGATGCTCTCGCCGTGATCGGGGTCGAGGTCGATCTCGCCCATCGCCGCGTTCATGGCGGCGAGGTCGCGCGGCAGGCGGCGCGGCACGATGGAAGCGTCGGCCGCGGCGGCCGCAATGAAGTTGTCGGAATAATTCGCCCTGCCCGGATCGGGCGCGTAACCTCCCTTGTACGGCGCAAGGTGGCTCTCTTGCTGCGGCGTCGGCGGCGCCGGTGTGCCGAAATGGCCGTCCTCCATCCAGCCGCTCGGTCCGCCGCTGGTCGCCTTCCATAGCCAGACGTCGACCGGACCGATACCCTCCGGCTTGTAGTGCAGCCCGCGGCCGCTCATCGTGGCGGGCTTGTCGGCAAGCGGCTGCGGACTCGCATGAAAGGTGCGGTCGCCGGCGAGGATCACATTGACGCGGGTGAACAGCACGGAAAACTTGTCCTCATTGAAATCCCGCTCGTCACCATTCTCGAAACCGTTGTGCAGCAGGTGCCAGCCGTCGGCTCTCTTGATCAGCGGCAGATGCTTCAGCGAACGGGTCGGGTCGTTCCAGGTGAACAGGAAATAGGCCCAGGTTCCGTCATTCACGGCGCGGATTTCGATGCGGGCCTCTCCCTTGCCGTCGAAATTGTCGCCGTGAAGCGTCGCCAGCGTAACAGGCGCGATGTTGCGCCAGACGCGATCGGACGTATCGCCATCAAGCAGCGGCGCATCTGCGCTGGCGATGCGGTGCACATGCAGTTGATCGACCGCAAGACGGTCGCCTGCCACGATCAGCGAGACGCCGGCGAGCGCAACCGCCACCGCCACGATCAGCGGATTGGCCTGCAGCGTGGCGCGGCGCGGTCGCCGTCTCACCGGATGGGGCGGCCAGGACTGCTCTGCCGGATGCTCCGGCTGCAACCGCGCCTCGGTCGCAGGAATCTCCTCGCGCGTCTCGCGTGCGGCTTCCGGCTGCAGCCGTGCCGACTGCTCGGCAAGCAGCACCAGCAATTCGGCGGCATCGAGCGGCGGCGGCGGCGGGGACAGACGCGACGGGCGCACGATGCGCAGGAGTTGCGCAAGGCCGCCGAATTTCGCATGGACCAGCACATGCAGCGCGACCAGGGCCGGGATCGCCCATGTCGCGCACCAATGCACCATGGCAACGCCATAGCCGGCAAGCACACCGAAATAGAGCATCCCGCCGCTGGCAATCAATGCCGCGAGCGCGGCGAAAAGCCCCCAGGTGAGCACCACGCTCAACGAGCGAATCCGCACCTGGCCCTTGCCAAGCAGGCCGCTCAGGCGAATCCGGTCGAGCCTCACCCGCGCGGTGAGGCCGGAACGAAAGAGATAGACGACGTAGGCGAGAGTCAGGGCAACGAGCACTAGCGCCGCCTGCATATGCGGAACCCACACATTGGCGCGCGGCAGAACCGCGTCGAGGACGTTGAGCCATTGTCGGCCCGGCGTCTCCGTGGCGATTCGCAAGCCGGTGACAAAGGCGACCCCGAGGCTTGCCACCAACAGCCAGTGCAGAACAATGGTGCCATAATCGGTCCTGCGCTCCTTCATGGGCGCACTCCGCGTCCATTCCGCATCGTGCTCCGCCGAAAACCCTGACTTTTACACCGCAACTTGCTCACCCCAATTCCAAGACCGCGCTCCGCCGGATGCGGCGGAGCGATCGTCGTCGTGGCGCCGTTGGGCGCGGATTTCAGATGCCGGTGGTTCGATCCGGCGAGACCCCAGCCGGATCGAACCGCCGGCGCGCGCTGGTCTTCCCCAAGCCGGACGCAGGCACGCCGCCTGAGCGTCTCATCCCCACCAATGATGGAAGTGATACGCTTCGGCGAGCTTCGCACCGAGCATGTCCGGAACGATCGGCGCGGCAGCCACGCTCTCGGCCGGCTGGTCGGCCAATGCCGCGAGTGCAGGCGCGGCCGCCGGAACAAGGGCGGGTGCGGCAGCAGCAGGAACATCGTCTTCGGAGGCGGACGCAGCTTCTTCGGACGCGGACGCGAGAGCCGTTGTAGCGGTCGACAGCACCTCGACGAGCGTGAGGCCGTCGGGATTGAATTCGCCTCCAGTGATCGGGATGTTGTTGCCGGCGACGTCGGCGGCATTGTCATGAATAACCGAGGCGGCTGCGGCCACCAGCGCCGCGTTCTCGGTGGTGAGACCTCTGATCATGGCTTCGACTTCCGCCCCGAGCGTGCTGTTCGGCGTCAATTCGTTATCGAAGCGCGCCTCGAAGATACCGCCCTGCGCGAGATCGAAATCCGAAGCATTCTTTTCGAAGATCTGAAGATCATTGATCAACGCTTGTATGGCATCGGTATCGTCCGAGCCGACGAGTTCGATGGCGCGCTGGCCGAGCGTATTGCCGTCGGCGATGAAATTCGCCCAGAAATTGGTCTGAGCGTCGTTGTCCTGATATCTCGGCGTCGGATTGAGTGCATCCGGAAACATCGAGAAGCCGGAGACGCCGCCCTGGCTGGCCATATTCGCCAGATTTGTGTCACCCTGGATGATATCGATCATGTCCAGGATGTTGTCGTTGCTGGCCCGTCCTGCATCCGGATTGATGCCGGCCTGGTTGATGTAGTCGATTTCAAGCTGCGCCTGCCGCATGACCGTATCGGCATGAATTCCGGTCAGTCCTCCGAACAGCATGGGCTGCGACTGCATCAGGTCGCGCATGCCGGTGATGACGGCATTCATGTCGTCGATGAGTATCTGCTTGTTGTCGTCGTTGACGCCGCCGAGGATACGGCTGGCTGCATCGTTGAAGATGGCGCCGATCTCGGCCAGATTGGTGCGCGGCGCGTCTGCAGCAGTGACGCCATCGGGCAATGTCGCCGGGACCGCCATGAATCCGTTACCGCCGTCCTGGGTGGCGAGGGCCTGCAGATTGGCGTCGTTGTTGACGATGTTAAGAATGTCGAGATGGCTGGTGCGCAGCGCATTCTCCGCCGCCGCAACGCTGCCGAACTCGCCGCCGCCGTTCACCGAGGCGGTCGCCGCCGTGATCGCGATCGCAATGTCGGACAGAATGACCTGGACGTTCGCAAGCGTTTCACCGGTAAACTGGCCGGCCGCGATTTCCGCCTGCAGTCCGGTCTGCACCGCCGTGAGATCATTGATATAGCGGAACACACTGCCGTTGCCCTGACCGCCCTCCTCGACGACGTTCTGCCAGAGGCCGCCCACCAGCGCGCGCGTCGCATCGTTGAAGGTGGCGCCGAGATCGGCGAACGCGGGCGCCGGCGTTGTCGGCGGATCTGGTGTTACCGGCGGATCCTCGGCTACTGGCGGATCGGGCGTCACCGGCGGGTCGGGCGTGACGGGCGGCGTCTGTGCGCCGGGATCATCGGGAATATGGTGATGGTGGCGGTGTTGATGATGTGAGCGAGCCATTGACGCATCCCCTTGGTTTGCACGCCTTCTGAACCAAAGGTTGTCGCGCTTCGTGGCGTCTTTCGGACGGCACGCAGGTCTTTGCACGTTCAAGCAAGGTGATAGCCTGACCATTCGGTGACAGGCGCGTTTCGCCACGACTACGCCGCGGTTTCTCCAATCATCGACATGGCAGGCGTCGCATTGCCGCCGGAAAACGGTCAGCTTCGGTTCCTAGCAAAGTCTCCGACGATCATCAGGGACAGCGCAGAAGGCGCATGGGAATGAGTTCTGCGTACAATCAGGCTCGCGCAGCGGCATCGGCACGCGTGTCCAGCCTGCTGTCGTCGCCTGCCCCTGACGATCCGGTCGCCTTGCGGCTGCATGAGAGCGCCCGGCGCATGGTCGGGATTGCCGTATTCAGCGGCGTCGTCAATGTGATGATGCTGTCGGGCTCGATCTACATGTTGCAGGTGTATGACCGGGTGATTCCGAGCCGCAATGTCGCAACGCTGCTCGGACTGTCGCTGATGGTGCTGTGCGCCTACCTGATACAGGGCTATTTCGACGCCCTGCGCTCACGGATGCTGTGCCGGGTGGCAACCCTGTTCGACGCCGGATTGCAGGAGCAGATCCACACCGCGCTCGCCACGCTGCCGCTGCGCGGCGCCAAGCCGATGCTGATGCAGCAGCCGCTGCGAGACCTCGACCAGATCCGCGTCTTCATGTCCGGGATGGGCCCGACGGCCTTTCTCGACATGCCCTGGATCCCGATCTTTTTGATCGCACTGTTCCTTTTCCATCCCCTGATCGGCTTCACTGCGCTTGCCGGCACGATCGCGATCGTCGGCATGACGCTATTGTCCGAGAGGCTGTCGCGCGGCGCGGCCAAGGCGGCAATGGACCTCAGCGCACAACGTCAGGTGCTGGCGGATGCGACGCAGCGCAATGCCGAGGTGATCAAGGCGCTCGGCATGCTCGACCGTTTCACGGCGCGCTGGTCGCGCGCCAACGAGCGCTATCTGCAGGAAAACATCCGAGCCAGCGACGTCGCCGCCAATCTCGGCTCAGCCGCCAAAGTACTACGCTATCTATTGCAGTCCGGCATGCTGGGGCTCGGCGCCTATCTTGTCGTCATCGACAAGGCCTCCGGCGGCGTGATGATCGCCTCCTCCATCATGATGGGCCGCGCGCTAGCCCCGGTGGAAGTGGCACTGAGCACCTGGAAGCAGCTCGTCGCCGCGCGCCAGGGCGTCAAGCGATTGCGCGAGATCTGCAAGGCCACCGCTCCGCCGGCAGCTCCCCCGGTCGAGTTGCCACGGCCGAGCCGCGAGCTGTCGGTGCAGAATCTGTCGGTCGTCGCGCCCGGCGCGGACCGAACGATCGTCACCAACGTGTCGTTTGCGCTGTCCGCGGGCATGGGCCTCGCGCTGCTCGGCGCCAGCGCCTCCGGCAAGACCTCGCTCTCCAAGGCGCTGGTCGGCAT
>JAHCKB010000110.1 GCA_026125985.1 Bradyrhizobium sp. | reverse complement strand
TGGCGCTGGCGGTCCTTCAGGGACAGTCGGTCGGGCCTTTCCCGCCGGCCTTCCAGAAGCTCTCCTCCGGCTTCATCCCCGAGCTGTTTCCGGCGGCCGGAACGCTGCGTCCGACCTCGCTTCTGATAGGCGTGGTGCTCGCATTCGTCATGGTCTTTGCCGCCGCACGAGGCCGCACGCGCGAGCAGTCGCATGGCATCGAGGTCGAGCCCTACGCGTTCTTCGCCGGAAAGAACGCAGCGCTGGCCGGCTTTGTGCTCTACTTCACCTACCTGATCGCCTCGCATCGCGGCCTGCCCAACGTGCTCGTCGTGATGACGGCGCTGGTCGCGCTGTACGCGTTCGTAACGCGACGAACGGTGGTCGGCCGTCACGTCTACGCCGTCGGCGGCAATGCCAAGGCGGCGAAACTTTCGGGGATCAAGACCGAGCGCCTCACCTTCCTGACCTTCGTCAACATGGGCGTGCTCGCGGCCCTTGCCGGGCTCGTCTTCGCCGCGCGCCTCAACACCGCCACGCCCAAGGCGGGCGCGGGATTCGAGCTCGACGTCATCGCCGCCTGTTTCATCGGCGGCGCCTCCGCCTATGGCGGGGTCGGCCGGGTCGGCGGCGCGGTGATCGGCGCCATGATCATGGGCGTGATGAACAACGGCATGTCCATTCTCGGCATCGGCATCGACTACCAGCAGGTGATCAAGGGGCTGGTGTTGCTGGGCGCGGTGTGCATCGACGTCTACAACCAGCGCAGATAGCGAAGGGAACCCATCATGTCAGCCACCCGTCCCTATCGCGGCGTATTTCCCGTCGCGCCGACCATCTTCGACAATAACGGCAATCTCGACCTCGACGGTCAGCGCCGCTGCATCGATTTCATGATCGACGCGGGATCGCAGGGTCTCTGCATCCTCGCCAATTTCTCCGAGCAGTTCGTGCTCACCGACGCCGAGCGCGAAACGGTGATGCGCGCGGTGCTGGAGCATGTCGCCGGGCGGGTGCCCGTCATCGTGACGACGACGCATTTCGGTTCGGCGATCTGCGCGGCACGCAGCCGCCAGGCCGAGGAGATGGGGGCCGCGATGGTGATGGTGATGCCGCCCTATCACGGCGCCACCTTTCGCGTCGCCGAACCCGGCATCTTCGAATTCTTCCGTACCGTTTCCGATGCGGTACGGATTCCCGTGATGATCCAGGATGCACCTGTCGCCGGCACCCCGCTCTCGGTGGATTTCCTGGCGCGGATGGCAAAAGAACTCGCCAATATCAGATATTTCAAGATCGAGGTGCCGATGGCGGCCGCCAAGCTGCGCAGCCTGATCGCCGCCGGCGGCAGCGTCATCGAAGCGCCGTGGGACGGCGAGGAGGCGATCACCCTGATGGCCGACCTCGACGCCGGCGCGACCGGTGCGATGACCGGCGGCGGCTATCCCGACGGCATCCGGCAGATCATCGATCCCTTCTTCGCCGGCCGCCGCGAGGAAGCGATGCAGGCCTATACGCGCTGGTTGCCGCTGATCAACTACGAAAACCGCCAGTGCGGGCTTGCCGCCTGCAAGGTGCTGATGCACGAGGGCGGCGTCATTGCTTCCGACACCGTACGTCATCCATTGCAACCGCTGCATCCAGCCACCCGCGCCGGCCTGATCGAGATCGCGCGCAGCCTCGATCCGGTCGTGCTGCGCTGGGGCCGGTGAAGGCCCGCCGGAGCCGTCGTTCTCGCACAAGTTCCCGGGTAGCGCTCACGCAATAAGGTACTCCTGTCGTTCCATAATCAGGGTTGGCCCGTTGATCTTTTTGCGGCCTCAGGCGTTTACAAGCCAACCGGAGGATCGAGCATGAAAGAGAAGCCGCTAAATCCGAATGATTTTCCCATCACGACGGATGAGAAAAGGCTGATCAGGCAAGATGGGAAAAAGATCGCAGACGCGATAACCGAAGCGATGGCCGATGATATCGCCGAGCGCTTGAACGAAAATGCCGCGCGCAAGCGAGAGGACCGCTGGGCGCTCTAAAGAGCTTCCTTGCCAACGTGGCCGGCGCGCCGGGTGCAGGAAGACACCAGAAACATGCCGAAGCCTGCTTTTCCAGAGGCTCCTATCGATTCCATCGCAGGACCTCTGCAGAAATTTATTCACACGGAGTCCGCGAGCGGCGCCGCAATTCTGCTGGCAGCGACCATTGCGCTGGCAATTGCCAATTCTCAGATCGGTCCAGCGTTCGAGTCATTTTGGACGACAACGATCGGCCTGCAAATTGGCGACAAGAATTGGAACTATCCGCTGCGTCACTGGATCAATGACGGTTTGGTGACGCTGTTCTTTTTCGTGGTAGGGTTGGAAATCAAGCGCGAGATCGCCTGCGGCGAACTAACGAGCCTTCGCACCGCCGCCCTGCCGATAGCAGGCGCCATCGGCGGCATGTTGGTGCCGGCAGCGATCTATCTCGTGCTCGCTACCGAGCCGGAAGCGAAGTCAGGCTGGGGCGTGGTCATGGCGACCGACATCGCCTTCGTGCTCGGTTGCATGGCGCTGCTTGGCCGGAGACTTCCCAACAGCCTCCGGATCTTCGTTCTTGCCCTGGCAATTATCGACGACATCGGCGCCATCTTGGTCATCGCGGTCGGCTACAGCCACGGGTTCCATGCAATACCATTTGTGGGGGCCGTGAGCGGTCTGGGCGCCACCGCGCTCATGCAATGGCTCGGGATCCGATCGGTTCTGGCATATTGGTTCGTGGGACTATTGACGTGGGCCGCACTTCACGAGTCGGGCGTTCATCCGACCATTGCGGGCGTTGCGCTGGGGCTGCTGACCCCTACGACGCCTTGGGTCGAGCAAGGCAGGTTACAACGGTTCCTGGAATGGGCCAGAGGCAGCGGATTGGCTGATCGCGATCAAGGCCGGCAACACGACGCTACATCCGTCAAGCAAACGCTTGCGCGCGCGACGGTCGAAAGCCTCGCGCCACAGCAACGGCTGGAGGAGAGCCTGCACCCTTGGTCGGCATTCTTGATCCTGCCGCTGTTCGCCCTTGCAAATGCCGGGGTCACCATCTCGACCACCGGCGCATCCGGATCAATCGCGTTGGCGACCATGGCCGGGCTTGTCATCGGAAAGCCCTTGGGAGTCTTCATTTTCAGCTTCTTGGCCGTAAGACTTGGTCTAGCGCACAAGCCAGAGGACACAAGCTGGCCGATGCTTCTCGCGGCAGGTTCGCTCTGCGGCATCGGCTTCACGATGGCCATCTTCATTGCCAACCTAGCGTTTCACGACGCGGCGCTCCAATCGGCAAAGCTCGGCATCCTGCTGGCATCGGTGATTTCGGCCGTTGTGGGCATTGTGGCCCTCTGGATGCTTTCGAAAACGGAAGGGACGAACTGATAGCGTCCTCCGGGCTTCGTGTTCGGAGTGCCGCTCACGCGGCCGCCTGCTCGCTGCTGTCACGGGAACGCAAGGGAGCGAATTGCTCCGCGGTCAGGGTTTCCCGTGCGATCAGAAGCTCGACCCCGGATTCGAGATCGGTCCGCCGTTTCTCGAGAATTTCGCGTGCGCGGCCTTCCGCCGTCTCCACCAGTTGACGCACGGCGAGGTCGATCTCCCGCGCCGTCGCTTCCGCAGCGCTGACCACGACATCCTGCATCGCCGGCAGGAAAGTCTGCGGCCGCGGCGCGTAGGTGCGCTGTCCGATCTTGGCGTCCATGCCGTGCTTGGTAACCATCTCCACCGCGATTTCGGTTGCGCGCTGCAGATCATCGGCAGCACCGGTCGAGACATCGCCCTCGAACACCAGCCGCTCGGACGCGCGACCACCCATCAACACCGCAATCCGGTTGTTCAACTCGCTCACCGAAAGGAGAAACCGGTCCTCCGTGGGCCGCTGCATCGTATAGCCGAGCGCGCCGACGCCGCGCGGGATGATGGACACCTTCTGTACGGGGTCGACACCCGGAAGGCTGGCCGCAACGATGGCATGTCCCATTTCGTGATAGGCGACTCGCCGACGCTCATCCTTGCTGAGCACCCTGCTCTTCTTTTCGATTCCGGCGACGATCCGCTCGATCGCCACCGTGAAGTCGTCGAACGAAACCTCATCTGCATTGCGTCGCGTCGCGGCAATGGCGGCCTCGTTGACGAGATTGGCGATATCGGCGCCCGTGAATCCCGTGGTGAGGCCCGCGACCTTTTCCAGATCGATATCCTTGCCGATCTGGATCTTCCGGACATGCACCTTGAGAATGGCGATGCGACCTTTCATGTCCGGCCGATCCACCAGCACCTGGCGGTCGAACCTTCCTGCGCGCAACAGCGCAGGATCGAGAATTTCAGGTCGGTTAGTGGCCGCCAGCAGGATCACACCCACCCTGGGGTCGAAGCCGTCGAGTTCCGCCAGCAACTGGTTCAGCGTTTGCTCCTTTTCGTCGTAGCCGCCAAACGCGCCGGGAGTCCGGCTGCGGCCGAGCGCATCGAGTTCGTCGATGAAGATGATGCAGGGTGCCGCCTTGCGGGCCTGCTCAAAGAGGTCGCGCACGCGCGCTGCACCCACACCGACGAACATCTCGACGAACTCCGAACCCGAGATGGAAAAGAACGGAACCTCCGCCTCGCCCGCCACGGCCCGCGCAAGCAAGGTCTTGCCGGTGCCGGGCGGCCCGACCAGCAGAATGCCCTTGGGAACATGGGCACCGAGCCTTCCGTAGCTCTTGGTGTCCTTGAGAAATGATACGACTTCCTGCAGCTCGAACTTGGCTTCGTCAACGCCGGCCACATCAGCAAAAGTGACCTTGATGTCCCGTTCGACGTAAACCCTGGCCCGCGATTTTCCTATCGACAGGAAACCGCCCAGCCCCTGCCCGCCCGACAGGCGGCGGCTCAGGAACAGCCACACGAAGTAGAACATCAGCGCCGGCAGGACCCATGACAGGACGCCCTGCAGCAGCCCGCCGCTTGGCGGCACGCCCTTCACGACGATGCCCTTGGCTTCGAGCTTTTCGGCCAGTGCCGTGTCGACCCGGACGGTGAGAAACTCCGACTTTCCGCTGGCAAGCTTGTCCTTGACCTTGCCCTGGATGGTATCGGAGCCGACCGTTACTTCGGTGACGAGGCCCTCGTTGACCAGTTGTTCGAACTGGCTGAATGGAATCGTCTCGAACTGGCGAGAGGATATCCACGCCCATTCCAGGGCGAGCGACGCGAGCGCCACCATGGTGATGATGGCAAAGATGATATTCTGCCTTCGGGAAGGTTGATCGGGCGCCGTATCTCTTGCGGCCATTTGCCCTCCTGGAGTTTGAGGGACAGGAAGAAGTTCCGCTCATAATACCTGTCTAGTCGTATGCAGGCATCGCCGGATTGCGATGGATCAACATGACTTTA
This sequence comes from Bradyrhizobium sp., assembly GCA_026125985.1. Lineage (GTDB taxonomy): Bacteria > Pseudomonadota > Alphaproteobacteria > Rhizobiales > Xanthobacteraceae > Bradyrhizobium. The sequence goes on along the minus strand of JAHCKB010000110.1, from coordinate 7,965 downwards.
TCCGGACCGAGGCCTACCTTTGGTCGGAAGCTAGGCCTGCTCGCGACCTGACGAGCCGGATTGATCTCCATCAATCGGCCCGGCGGAGAGATTGAGCTATGAAAGAACTGGCCCGAGTTGCGGATGCCAAGTCTTTCGGCAGGTGAAAGAGACCTCATCGATGATCTCACGTCGACGCAAGCTCGCCGCAATCCTCCTGCCGGCACTTCTGGCGGTCTGCCACGCCGCAGGTCCGGCATCTGCCGATGTTCAGAGCGTGCGGCGCGGCAAGGCATTCGCCAAAGCCAACTGCGCGCAGTGTCATTCGATCGACCGGACTACGAGAAGCCCTCGGCGGGGCGCGCCACCGTTCCGGACCCTGCACAAGCGCTATCCCGTCGAAACGCTGGAAGATGCACTTGGCGAGGGACTTTCCGTGGGCCATCCCAAGATGCCGGAATTCAGGCTCGATCCCGACGAGATCGATGACTTCATCAATTTTCTCAAATCGCTTGAATGACGACAATCAATCGCGCACATCTTGGTTTCAGCATCGCTTGATGAGCAAATCCGACCGTTACAGCGCGAGCGCGGGATGACCGGTACTCCCCTGGATCCGAAACCTGCCTTGCGACGGCGGCTCGGCCTCCTTCTTCTCGTCCTTTATGGCACCGGCATTACCATCGGTGCCGGCATTTACGTTCTGATCGGCGCGGTTGCAGGTCACGCCGGAGCCTACTCCGTCTGGTCCTTCATACTGGCAGCCGCAGTGATGGCGCTGACGGTCGGCTCCTATGCCGAAATGGCCACGCGCTATCCCGTGAGCGCCGGCGAAGCGGCCTATGTGCGGGCAGCTTTCAATTCCCGGTTCCTGTCGACCACTGTGGGCTTGCTGACTGTCTGCATCAATGTCGTTGCGGCCTCGGCAGTCGCTCTGGGCAGCGCCGGCTACATCCGGCAGTTCATCGATCTGCCGGCGCCCGCGATTATCCTTGCAGTCGTCCTCTCACTCGGCGCCGTGGCGGCGTGGGGTATTCTCGAGTCGGTCGCCCTCGCGGGACTGTTTACTCTGGTCGAGGCTGGCGGATTGATATGGATCATCGGATCGGCCTTCCACATGGGTTTGCCGCCGCCTTCCTCTTTCGCCGTCCCGCCGATGGATGCGGCAACCCTGTCTGGCATTTCCTTTGCGAGCCTGCTCGCATTCTTTGCCTTCGTCGGGTTCGAAGGTCTCGCCAACATCGTGGAGGAGGCCAAGGCCCCGCACAGGGACATCCCGTGGGCAATGACGATGACGCTGCTACTGACGACGGTGCTCTACGTCTTGATCGCGGCCATATCCGTGGCGGCGGTGCCGCCGGGCGAACTCGCCGCATCTCCGGCTCCGCTGAGCCTCGTATTCCGGACCGTCACCGGAATGAATCCCGCAACCTTCAATCTGATTGCGGTCGTGGCCACTCTCAACACGGTTCTGGCGCAAATGACCATGGCCTCGCGCATCATCTACGGCATGGCGCGACAGGGCGATCTGCCCACCGGTCTGTCCAGCGTCCACGCCCGAACCGGCACGCCCCTCATCGCTACCGCTGCGGTCATTCTGGCCGTCACAGGCCTCGCACTCGCCTTCCCCATTGAGGAACTCGCTGAAGGAACATCGCTCGCCACTCTGGCCGCGTTCGCGTTCGTCAATCTGTCGCTGCTTCGGATCAGGATGAAGCGGATTCACTCGGCTGCTCCGCATGTGCGTGTCCCGATCTGGGTGCCGACAATGGGCATCCTGACCTGCGTTGCGATGTTTGCCGTCGCGCTGCTTCTCTAGAAACTATCCGGCGGCACGTTTTCCCATCCTCGCATAGCCGATCGGGAGGACCGCGCCGCAACTGCGAGCCGCGCCTCAATTGCGGCGTGCAGCCGACTTCCTGGCTGCCGTCACCATCGCCCTGAGCGACGCTTCCAGCTTGCGAAGGCTGTTCGGCTTGCGGATCACGACGTCCCAGATGTCACCCTTCATCCGAATCCTCCTCATCGTGGACCGCAAATGGTAACGCGCCGGGCTGCAGGCTGCCGTCACCTCGCGCCAGTCAAGCGGTGTCGAGACGGTAGCCTTGGCGACAGCCCGCAAGGAATACGGTGCAGCGGTGGTTTGGCCGAAACCGTTGCGGGCACAGTCAAGATAGACCCTGTTCCTGCGTTTGCTGAGTCTCGGAGAGATGCTGGTCAGCTTTGGCAGCCGATGGTGAACGAGTTCGGCCACAAGCCTTGCGGCCGATCTCACCTCGTCGAAATGATAGACCGGCCGGAGCGGAACGTAGACGTGAATACCTCTCTTGCCAGACGTCTTGACCAGACTGGTCCCTCCGGCGGCGGCGATCACCTTGCGGGTTTCCCTTGCAACCGCCGCAACTTCGGCGAAGGAGTTACCGCCCGGATCGAGATCGATCACCATGTAATCAGGACAGTGAAGAATCCTCGTCCGCGAACTCCAGACGTGCATCTCGATACACCCGAGATTCACCAGATATAGAAGCGTTGCCTTGTTGTTGCAGACGACGTAGTGGACGTCACGTCCAGTGCTCCGGGCTCGAATCTTCACCGTCCTGACGAACGAAGGCAAATGGATCGAAGCAACGTTCTTCTGAAAGAAGCTGGCTCCCTTGATGCCGTTCGGATGACGAACGAGCACCATCGGACGGTTCCTCAGATAGGGAAGAATGAGGCTCGATATCCGCTCGTAGTAGCTGACGACATCTCCCTTGGTGAACCCCTCCTTCGGCCAAAACACCTTGTCGAGATTCTTCAATTCGACCACGGTCATGTCAGCGTGCCCTCTCCCGGATAACGCTCCGCGCGGGCTTGTCCGACCGCAACCCGACGAACGCCGGATGCCTCATTTGTCCGTCGTCGGTCCACTCGCTGAACTTGACCTCGCAGACCAGGCGCGGGCGAACCCAGGTGGTGCCTTGCTCTCCCGGTACGCTCGCTTCAACCGGCTTCTGGATCGAACGCAGCGCGTCGAGCCTGGCATGAATGAGCTTCAGACTTTGCCGGTCGAATCCGGTCCCGGCTCGTCCGACGAACTTCCATTTGTTACCCTTGCGCACGGCAAGCACCAGCGCACCGAAATACTGCCGCGACCGCTGCGGGCGCGTGTACCCGACGATCACCGCTTCCTGGCGCAGTGCCGTCTTGATTTTCAGCCATTCGCGGGTTCGTTTGCCTGAGAGATACGCCCCCTGGGCGCGCTTGGCCATGACACCCTCGCCTCCGCGGCGTCTTGCGTTGCGAAAGGCGGCCCGGCCGCTCCGCTTCACATGCCGGCTGAACCGGATCGTCTTGCCCGACAAGAGCAACGATCGCAGTTGGCGCTTGCGCTCGACCAGTGGGAATCTGCGCAAATCCGTACCGTTCAGAAACAGCAGATCGAATACATAATATACGAGCCGCACCCGCCTGTTTGCCGCGTTCTGCAGCAACTGGAAGTGCGACCGGCCACGTCGATCCAAGGCAACGAGTTCGCCGTCTATGACGGCCTGCCGCGTGTGCCGCAGCTTCGCCAGCGCGGCAGCGATCCGTGGGTAATCGCTCGTGACGTCAGTGCCGCGGCGTGAGAGTAACGTCACTTTTCCATCGTCGATTCTGGCAATAACCCGGTAGCCGTCCCATTTGGTCTCGAATATCCAATCCGGGTCGTCAAAGGGCGCATCGATCAGCGTTGCGAGCATCGGCTTGAGCGCGGCCATGGATATGCGTCGCTTGCGCGGACGCCCGATCATTGTCGACACCGTTTTCGTCGACGCGCGGGCCGTCGAGTGTTCGGCAGTCTTCGACCCGTCCTGACCGACCGGTCGTCGAGTGTGACGTCCCGTAACGTCGCGCATCGATCGTTGGACTTGATGAGAAGCCAGCGGCGCGGCGTGCCCAGTCGCACCAGTGTAAATCCACCTCTGAGCTTGTGCCCGCGCATGACGAACTTCAGCGAGCCCTTGCGCAATTGCCGACGGACCGCCGCCTCGCCAGGGGCCTCCGCGCAGCGATACGTTCCCCTGTCCCATACGATGACTTCGCCGGCGCCGTAGTTTCCTCCCGGAATCGTCCCCTCGAAGTTCCGGTATTCCCAGGGATGATCCTCGACCCGGATCGCCAGCCGTCTCTGTTTCGGGTCGAGCGATGGTCCCTTGGGAACGGCCCAGCTTTTCAGGACGCCATCCAGTTCGAGGCGAAGGTCGTAATGAAGATGCGAGGCCCGATGCTTCTGGACCACGAAGGCAAGATGCTTGTGCTGCCTGACCTGCCGCGGCCTCGGCTCCGGCGTCCGCCGGAAGTTGCGCTTGCGATGGTAGCTGCCAAGGCCGGAGACGCGCATTGCCATTGCATCCTCCCTCCTAAAGGAGGTCATCCGGAGACATATACGGCAGACCTGTTTCTTCAGCGACCGGACGACACGTCAACTTGCCATCGTGGACGTTGAGCCCGTTGCGGAGGCCGGCATCCTCGCGCAGCGCCCGCGCGATCCCCTTCTCGGCAAGAGCCAGCACGTATGGCCGCGTGGCATCGTTGAGTGCAAAGGTCGAGGTGCGCGGCACCGCGCCAGGCATGTTGGCAACGCAGTAGTGGACAACGCCGTCCACGACATAGATCGGCTGACCATGCGTCGTCGGCCGCGAGGTTTCCGCGCAACCGCCCTGATCGATCGATACATCCACCAGGACAGCGTCGCGTTTCATGGCGGCGATGGTACTACGCGAGATGAGCTTGGGCGCTGCAGTGCCCGGCGCCAGCACGGCTCCGATCACGACATCGGCAGATCGGCAAAGCTCTCCGATCATCTTCTCGTCAGCCACGATCGCCCGGGCCCGGCCGTCAAACCGTTGCACAATTCGTTCGGCCGCCGCAGGGCTGCGGACCGCCATCGAGACCTCGGCTCCCATGCCGAGCGCGATGCCGGCCGCGTTGGTGGCGACGGTGCCGCCGCCGAGGATCAGGACGTTGGCCGCAGGCACGTCGTCGATCCCGCCGAGCAGCATGCCGCGACCGCCGTGAAAATATTGCAGGAAATTCGCCGCTACCTGCGGCGCCATGCGGCCGGCCACCTTCGACATCGGCGCAAGCAACGGCAGCTTCCCGGCCGCGTCGGTCACCGTTTCGTAGGCAATCGCGGTAACGCCGGATTGCAGGAGATCGTCCAGTTGCGCACGGTCCGGCGCCAGATGGAGATAGGTGAAGATGGCCTGCCCGCGACGAAGCCGCCGGCGTTCCTGCGCCAGCGGTTCCTTCACCTTGACGATCAGTTCCGCCCGCTCAAAGATCGGCCCGGCATCAGCAACGACAATCGCGCCGGCCTCTGCATATTCGCGGTCGGATATGCCTGCTCCGATCCCCGCGCGCGTTTCGACTTCGACACGGTGACCGCGAGCGACGAGTTCGCGTACCGTCGCCGGGACAATCGCGACCCGATATTCCTCCGGCTTGATCTCGGCGGGCACACCAACCAGCATCATCGCCTCCGGCGCCCTGTCGCGAGCTATCCGCCGCGTGCCTGCGCGCGATGTTTGACATCGCCGCGCATGATACGGACACGATCCTGCAATTGCCGCCGGGCGCGCTTGAAGGCGTTGTCGACGGCAAAGACGAGATCCCCGTAGCGTTCATCCGCGTTCGGCGTGCGGCCCGCATTCACCTCGACACCGTCGGGCAGCGCGAGGCGAATGCTTACCTGATACTGGCCGCCCGTCTGGTGATGCCCGCCAGGACCGCGGATCACGACGCGGCAGGCGGTAACCCGCCCATAACGGGATTCCAGCTCCGCAACGTGGCGGTCGATGGCCTGACGTATTTCGGGCGTACCCGGGAAACCTTCAAATTCGATCTGGACCGGCGTCTGCATGATGCTCTCCGTCGCGCTGGACCGGCATTCGAGCATGGCGAACCATTTCGGATTTGAGAGAGATCAATGGCAGCCCTCGACGCGGGCTGCCGGCCGTTGACGCGCATCAAGTCCCCGTCGCAACGGCCGGGTTATCCAGGAAGAGGAGGAGCGATGGACGACCCCCTGCCACCTTCCAGCTTGCGCGAAACGAGCGCCTCCGGCGGCACCGGATCGGCTGCACTGCCGGTCGCCCTGCTCTACGGCCATGCCGATGCTTCGACGCTGAATTTCAAGACCACCGCCGAGCTGAAACCGCTGGACGGACCGGTGGGCCAGCAGCGCGCCCTCGGCGCACTCGAGCTGGGCACAAAAATCCGCAAGCCGGGCTTCAACCTGTTCGTGACCGGTTCCGCCGGAAGCCGCATGCAGAAGGTCGTCGAAACCCTGCTAAAAAATGCCCGATGGGACCGGCCGCATCCTGATGATTGGGTGTACGTCAACAATTTCGCGGACAGCCGCAAGCCAACCGCCATCCGCCTTCCGCCGGGTCGGGCAGCCGAGTTGCGCGCCACCATGGATGAGGTCATCGACGATCTCAAGGTCGCCTTGCCGGCGCTGTTCGAAAGCGAGGACTATCAGGCGCGCCGCACCGCGATCGACCAGAAGTTCCAGTCGAAGCAGAGCGACGCCTTCAGCAGTCTCGGCGACAAGGCCGCGGCCGCGAACATGGCGGTGTTGCGCACACCGATGGGCTTCATGATTGCACCGGTCCGGGACGGCAAGGTCGTTCCCCCCGAGCAATTCAACGCCTGGCCGGAAGCCGACCGCAAGGCGGCCCAGGACACGATCGAAACCCTGCAGAACGAACTCGAGCAGATCTTCCGCCACGTCCCGGCATGGGAAAAGGAACATCGCGACGAGATTCAGGCGCTCGACCAGCAGACTGCACTTGTTGCCATCGATCAAAGCATCAACGAGGCCAAGGAGAAATTCTCGACGATCGCCGAAGTGCTGAAGTACCTCGAAAACGTTCGAGCGGACCTGATCGAAAACACGGCCCTCTTTCTTGCCAAGCCGCAAGGCGAATTGGGCGCGATCGTCGGCGCCGCGCTCGGCAATGCCACTGATCGTTACCAGGTCAATGTTCTGGTCAGCCAGGATACCGAGGGCGGATCGGTGCCGATTGTCGAAGAGCTGCATCCAACTCTCGGCAACCTGATCGGGTCGATCGAATATGTGTCCAAGCACGGCTTCCTGGTGACGGATTTTCGTCTCATCAAGGCAGGCGCGCTGCACCGGGCCAATGGCGGATTCCTGCTGCTGGATGCCCGTCGTGTGCTGAGCGAACCGTTCAGCTGGCAAGCCCTGAAGCGCCTGCTTCGGCAAGAAGAGATCAGGATCGAGGATGTCACACGCCTGGTCGGCTTGACGAGCTCGGTATCGCTCGAGCCGGATCCCATCCCACTCGACATCAAGATCGTTCTCTTCGGCGATCGCCTGCTCTACTACCTGCTTTCCGCTTACGATCCCGAGATCGGCGAGTTCTTCAAGGTGCTGGCCGATTTCGAGGATGACGTCGACAGGACGCCGGACAGCGAGACCACTCACGCCAGGTTGATCGCCTCCCTGCTTGCGCAGGAAAATCTCAAGCCCGTGGACCGGGATGGGGTGGCCTTGCTGCTCGAACATTCCTCGCGTCTGGCGGACGACGCCGGAAAGCTGACGCTCCTGACAGACCGCCTGAAGGACATCCTTGCCGAAGCAGACTTCTGGGCGAGCGAAGCCAAACACGAAACTACACAACGGTCGGATATCCAGCGCGCACTGGATGAGGGTGTGACGAGGGCGTCCCGCATTCGGGATCGCGCGCAGGAAGCCGTTCTCCGCGAGATCTCGCTGGTGGACACGACCGGCAGCAAGGTCGGCCAGATCAACGGGCTCAGCGTCTTCCAGCTCGGCGGTTTCCGGTTCGGAAGACCGACCCGGATCACCTGCCGCGTGCGACCGGGCAGCGGCAAGGTCGTGGACATCGAAAGGGAAGTCGAACTGGGCGGACCGATCCATTCCAAGGGCGTCTTGATCCTTTCCGGTTTCCTGGCAGGCCGATATGCGCTCGACAA
>JAHCKB010000011.1 GCA_026125985.1 Bradyrhizobium sp. | reverse complement strand
CAAATCAGGCCCGCAACTGCTTCAGGACAATCGAGGCCGCGCTCCGGGAAGGCGGCTTCGAGATGGCCGATATCGTGCGCGCGACCTACTACATCACGGACCCGGCGGACGCCGACGCCTTCTTCGCCGTATGCGGCGAGGTGTTTGGCGAGATACGGCCCGCCACAACCCTGCTGGTCGTTGCCGGTCTGTACAAGCCCGAGATGAAGATCGAGATCGAAGTGACCGCCAAGCGGCGCTCCGCCTGATCCTCCCGCCCCCTGCGAAATCCCGTTTCTGGAGACCCATCGATGGACGCACTCGCGAAAATCCACGCGAAAATCACCGGCCCTGTCGTCATGATCGGCTTCGGCTCGATCGGCAAGGGCACGCTGCCCTTGATCGAGCGCCATTTCGACTACGACAAATCACGCTTCGTCATCATCGATCCGCATGAGGACGGCGAACTCGCCAAGAAACACGGCGTGCGCTTCATCAAGCAGGCCGTGACGCGCGAGAACTACCGCGAGTTCCTGATCCCGCTGCTCACCGAGGGCGGCGGTCAGGGCTTTTGCGTCAACCTCTCGGTCGACACTTCCTCGGTCGACATCATGACCATGTGCCGGGAGATCGGCGCGCTTTATGTCGACACCGTCGTCGAGCCCTGGGCGGGCTTCTATTTCGACAAGGATATCGGCCCGGAAAAGCGCACCAACTACGCACTGCGTGAAACCCTGCTTGCCGCCAAGCGCAAGAGCCCGGGCGGCACCACCGCGGTTTCCACCTGCGGCGCCAACCCCGGCATGGTGTCCTGGTTCGTCAAGCAGGCGCTGATCGACATTGCCCGCGATACCAACACGCCCTTCAATGAGCCGAAGAGCCGCGAGGGCTGGGCCGAGCTCGCGCACAAGCTCGGCGTCAAGGGCATTCACATCGCCGAGCGCGACACCCAGCGCTCCAGGAATCCGAAGCCGATGAACGTGTTCGTCAACACCTGGTCGGTGGAAGGTTTCGTGTCGGAAGGCATGCAGCCGGCCGAGCTCGGCTGGGGCACGCACGAAAAATGGATGCCGGAGAACGGCCGCCGGCATGCCGAAGGTTGCGGCGCGGCGATCTACCTGCTGCAGCCCGGCGCCAACACCCGCGTGCGCTCCTGGTGCCCGACGCCGGGGCCGCAATACGGCTTCCTCGTCACCCACAACGAGTCGATCTCGATTGCCGACTATTTCACCCTGCGCGACGGCGACAAGGTGACCTATCGCCCGACCTGCCACTACGCCTACCACCCCGCCAACGACGCGGTGCTGTCGCTGCACGAGATCTTCGGCGCGACCGGCAAGATGCAGCCGAGCTGGCACATTCTGGACGAGCACGAGATCGTCGACGGCATCGATGAGCTCGGCGTTCTCGTCTACGGCCACGGCAAGAATGCCTATTGGTACGGCTCGCAGCTCTCGATCGAGGAAACGCGCCTGATCTGCCCCTACCAGAACGCCACCGGCATGCAGGTGTCGTCCGCGGTGCTGGCCGGTATGGTATGGGCACTGGAGAATCCGGAAGCCGGCATCGTCGAGGCCGACGAAATGGACTTCCGTCGCTGCCTCGAAGTCCAGATGCCCTATCTCGGTCCGGTGAAAGGTTACTATACCGACTGGACGCCGCTGACGGATCGGCCGGGCCTTTTCCCGGAAGACATCGACAGCAGCGATCCCTGGCAGTTCCGCAACATTCTGGTGCGGTGACCGCTTCGCGGTCACTTCGCCGGGTAGTCGAACGCCATCATCCCCAGCCTCAACGTCAGATCCGCCTTGAAATGCAGCGCGGAGACGACCTCGCGCACGAGCGGCGGCGCGACGTCAGCCAGCACATGCGGGAACAGGCACACAATCCACAGCCCGAAAATCCCGGAGATGACGCCCGAGCAACTGCGCGGCTATCGTACCCTTGGGATAGAGGATCGATTCGCGGGGCTGGAAAAATGAAGGAAGCGCTGCTGCGCAATCCGTTCGACACGGAAGAGACACCCGCCGCACCGGCACGGACCATTGGTCGTGCGGGGACTCGGTCGACGCCGGTTTGTTCGCATTGTCATTCGGATGACATCATTGCGCAGGCCACCGTGCAGTGGAGCAACGAGTCCCAGGAATGGGAGCTGGCAAACACGTTTCGCATGCCGGCGCATTGCAATCATTGCAATGGCGGCTGCGACATGACCTGGCTGTCGCTGAACTGATCGCCGGACGCGCGCACTACTTCTTGTCGATGGGTGGCCCGATTTTCTCGGCCGGCGCGGGCGGCAGTGCGGGCTCGGCCCCGGCCTTCTGGGCATCGATATCTGGACGCGCCGGTTCGGGCGCTGGCGTGGTTGGGCGCGTACCGCCAGGCTTCGACTCGGCCGGGACATCCTTTTTGTCTTGCGGTGTTGCAGTCGGTGCCGGCTGGGTTGCCTGCGTAAGCTGAAGATGCGGCTGGCCTGCCCTGATTTCCGCGATGGAAGAGACCGCAGCCGCCCCCGCGACGAACAAAGCCGCGATCATCCCCGCTTCTCGTGGAAATATTCCGCGTTCTTTGCCAATCATCTCGATCACCGCGATTGCTACACGGGATCAACAACTTCGCGGGAACTTGGTTCCCGAAGCAGGGTGCAGGCCGATCTGCTACAGCTCCAGCAACCCCGCGTCACCTTCCTCATCGGCGAAGGCGAGCAGCGTGCCCTTCGCGTTCCAGGCAAGGGCCGCAACCGGCGTGCCCTTGTTGCGACGGACCAGGATTTCTGCGCCGTCGTCGAGGCGGATCATCAGCACGGTTCCATCGCTGTAGCCGGCGGCCATGATGTCCTGCTTCGGGTGGCAGGCGACCGCGGACACCCGCGCCTGCAGCGGCGCCAGCATGGCGGGCTCCTTGCCCATCGGACCATCCTTGCTGGTGAAGGGCCAGACGATGACGGTATCGGCTCCCGATGTCGCCAATCCCTTCCCGCCAGCGCTCCATGACATCGAGCGGACGCGGCCGGGGTAGCCGCTCATGCGCATATGCCTGTTGTCGGCGAGCCGCCAGCCATGCAGCGCCGGCTCGTGCATCGCCGTGACCAGGAACTTGTTGTCAGGGGAGAAGGTGACGCCGAGATGCGAGCCGGCCCATTCCAGGAATTCCGGCTTGGCCGCCATGTTGGGGAACCACAAGGTCACGCCATTGTAATGGGCAATCGCAAGGCGCAGGCCCTTCGGCGCGAAGGCGAGCCCGCCGACCGTCGAAGGCGCGTCGAAGGATTTCTCCTCGGCCTTGCCGCTGCGCACGAACGCCGTCTTGCCGGCTGACCACGCAAACGCGCCATCCGGATGCAGCGCGACGCAATCGATCCAGCGCCGCTTGGCGTCGGTCGCCAGCACCGAGGTCCCGCCCTTCCCGCTGAGCTCGACCAGCTTGCCGTCGTCGCCGCCGGTAACGATGCGCGCGCCATCCGATGCCGTACAGAGGATGGCGCCGAAATGCACGTCGATCGACGAGATTTCACCGGCGGGACTTGCAACGGCGATCTTCTCCTCGGCACCGACGAAGTGAGCGTTGTCGCCGAGAAAATGCACCGACGACACGGCCATGCCGAGCGGCAGCGGCCGCACGCGGTCTGTCACCGAAACGATGGAGGCGGACTCGCCGGAATCGAATTCCTTCATCACGTGACGATGCAGCGTTCGAATCCGTCGCGGATCATCTGCTCCGGCAGTTCGCGACCGATGAAGACGACCCGGCTCTCGCGCCGCTCGCCGTCTTTCCACTTCCGCTGATGGTCGCCTTCCAGCATCATATGGACGCCCTGGAAGACATAGCGATCGTCATCGTCGCTGAAGGCGAGAATGCCTTTCGACCGCAAAATCTTCTGGCCTTCGCTGGCGACGAGCTGCTGCAGCCAGGGCATGAACTTGGTCGGGTCGAGCGGCTTGTCCGTGCGCAGCGAAAGCGACTGCATCTCCTCGTCGTGATAGTGCTTCAGCCCGCCATGGCTGTGGCCGTGGTCGTGATGATGGTGGTCGTGACCGTGATGGTGGTGATCGTGGTCATGATCGTCGCCGGCTTCCAGAAAGTCAGGCTCGATCTCGAGAATACGGTCGAGGTCGAAAGCGCCGCGTTCCAGCACGTCGGCCAATGCCACCTTGCAGCGCTCCGTGCGATGCAGCTTCGCATAGGGATTGATGCCGCGAATACGCGCCTCGACTTCGCCAAGCTCCGGTTTGGAAACGAGATCGGTCTTGTTGAGCACGATGACGTCGGCGAACGCGATCTGATTCTTGGCTTCGGGCGCGTCCTTCAGGCGATCGCTCAGCCATTTCGCGTCTGCGACCGTCACGACGGCGTCCAGCCGCGCGTTCTTCTGCACGTCCTCGTCGACGAAGAAGGTCTGCGCCACCGGCGCCGGATCAGCTAGTCCCGTGGTCTCTACGATGATCGCATCGAACTTGCCCTTGCGCTTCATCAACCCTTCCATGATGCGGACGAGGTCGCCGCGCACGGTGCAGCAGACGCAGCCGTTATTCATCTCGAACACTTCCTCATCGGCGCCGATGATGAGGTCGTTGTCGATTCCGATCTCGCCGAATTCGTTGACGATGACGGCGTATTTCTTGCCGTGATTTTCCGACAGGATGCGGTTTAGCAGCGTGGTCTTGCCGGCGCCGAGATAGCCCGTCAGCACGGTCACGGGAATTTTTGATGAAGTAACGTCAGTCATAGCAGCTCCGAAACACGGGATCCTGGGCGCTCAGGCCTGCGGGGTGGCCCCCGCCCTACTCGCCGAGCGCGCGCGTCAAAGCCCTTATATTGTGCCTGACCATGTCAATGTAAGTGGGGGCATCGCCCTTTTCGCCCGTCAGGCTGTCCGAATACAGCGTTCCGCCGACTTTTGCGCCCGTCTCGGCTGATATCCGCTGCATCAGACGGGGATCGGTGAAATTTTCGAGAAAAACCGCCGGAATTCTCGCCTGCCTGACCTGAGAGATGATCCTGGCGACGTCCCGCGCGCTCGGTTCGGATTCGGTGGAGACGCCAAGCGGAGCGATGAATTCGATGCCGTAGGCGGCAGCGAAGTAGGCGAACGCATTGTGGGTAGCGATCACCTTGCGCCGCGCCGGCGGAAGCTTTGCAATTGCCTCGCGGACCTCGCGTTCGAGCGCGTCGAGTTTCGCAAGATAGGCATCGGCATTGGCGCGGTATTGTCCGGCATTGGCGGGATCGGCAGCCGAAAGCGCATCGCGGATGTTGGCGACATAGACCTTCGTGTTGCCGACGGATTGCCAGGCGTGGGGATCGGCCGCCGATCCGGACCGAAGCGGTGCGATGCCCTCCGTCGCGGTAACGATTATTGCCTTGCTGCCGGACGATTGCACCAGCCGCGGCAGCCAGCCTTCGAAGCCGAGACCGTTGACCACGATCAGCTTTGCGTCGGCGACCGTCTTCGCATCCCTCGGGGACGGCGAATAGACATGCGCGTCGCTACCAGGTCCTACAAGCGTCGCGACATCGACACTGCTGCCGCCGACATTGCGCACGAAATCGCCGACGATCGAAAAGCTCGCGACGACCTTGAGCGGCTCCGCCCGCACCGGCAGCGCCGTCGAGACCAACGCGATACAAGTCAGCCAAAGAGCGAGACGGCGCATGGTCAGGCTTCGAGATGGCGGCCGGGGAAGGCCTGCCGCACCAGGCCGCCGCAACGGCCGAACAGGAGCGAGCCGACGTAGACCCCGGCTGCGACGAGAATGATCGCGGGGCCCGAGGGAATCCCGGTCTGATACGACAGCACAAGCCCCGCATAACCCGACACGATCGCGCTTGCGACCGCGATGCAGATCATGCCGGTGATGTCGCGCGACCAGAAACGGGCGATCCCGGCTGGCAGGATCATCAGCCCGACGCCGAGCAAGGTACCCAGCGCATGAAAGCCGTTGACGAGGTTGACAACGACGAGCGCGAGGAAGGCAAGATGCGCCGGCGCTCCGGCCCGACTGACGGTACGCAGGAACAAGGGATCTACGCATTCGACCACCAGCGGCCGGTAGATCACCGCAAGCACCAGCAGCGTGACGGTGGCATTGAAGGCGATGACGAACAGCGTCTGGTCGTCCATCGCAAGGATATTGCCGAACAACACGTGCAACAGGTCGATATTGGTGCCCTTGACAGAGACGATGGTGACGCCGAGTGCCAGCGAGACGAGATAGAAACTCGCAAGAGAGGCGTCTTCCTTCAACTCGGTATTGCGTGCGACGAGGCCGGCGAGGATCGCAATCGCAAAACCCGCGATCAGGCCACCGGCCGTCATCGCAAACAGGTTGAGACCGGAGACGAGGAAGCCGATCGCCGCGCCCGGCAGGATGGCATGCGCCATGGCGTCGCCGACAAGGCTCATCCGCCGCAGCATCAGGAACACGCCGATTGGCGCAGCCCCCAGCGACAGCGCGATTACCGCAGCGAGCGCGCGACGCATGAACTCGAAATCGATGAAGGGAGCAATCAGCGCGTCGGCGGTCATGTCAGGCAGTCTGCGAAGGCTTTGCATCCACCGCACAGGCGGCGGCCCCGTCGTCGAAGGCCTCGCACATCCGGCGGGCCTCGGCGAGATTGTCCGCTGTCAGCACCTGCGCGGTCGGCCCCCACGCGACGAGGCCGCGCGCGAGCAGCAGCGTTTCCGGGAAATGCGTCCGGACCAGATCCATGTCGTGCAGCGCCGCCAGCACGGTTCGCTTCTCGTCATGCCAGCGTTTCACCAGCACGACCAGATCGGCGGAGGTCCTGGCATCGATCGCGTTGAAAGGCTCGTCCAGTACGATCAGCCGCGCGTCTTGCAGCAGCACGCGCGCAAACAGCATGCGTTGCATCTGTCCGCCGGAAAGCGTGCCGATGTTGCGGTTCTCAAAGCCATTGAGGCCGACAGCGGCGAGCGCCTGCACAATACGGTCGCGTTCGCGCCTGCCCATGCCGCCGAAGAAGCCGGTGGTGCGCCAGAGACCGGTGCCGACGAAATCGAACACCGAGATCGGGAAGCTGCGATCGATGTCGGCGGACTGCGGCAGATAGGCGATGTCACGGATGTCGAGCCCGCCAAGATCGATTGAGCCCGACAGGGGTTTCAGGATGCCGACAATGCCGCGGAACAGGGTCGACTTGCCGGCGCCATTCGGGCCGATCACGGCCAGCAGCGCGCCCGAGGCAACTTCGCCGGACAGATGATGCACGGCCGGATGCCGGTCATAGCCGAGCGTGACGTCGTGCAGGGTGATCCGGGCGGCCATGCTCATCTCATCGCAAGCCAGACGATGCCCCACAATCCGACGCTGACTGCGACTGCTGCGCCAAGGCGCGCAACGACGGTCATGCGCAGGATCGACCACGGCGCCCCTTGCGCCGGATGCGGCGCGGCCGGATCGTGGCTGTGGTGGGTGTGGCCGTGATGGTGGTCGTGGGAATGGGCATGAACCATGAAAAATTGTTATATTATAACATTGCTCAAGTCCACCTGAGGTCTGGTCAGGGCTTGCCGATAGCCATGGACAGCGCCGCGGCCAGGAAGGGAAACGGCAAGGACACCGCGGCCCGAAACCAGACGAACCTGGACGGCATGAACGGGATCTCCCACAGGATCAGCCGCTGGAAGGCAAACAGAGCCCAGGAAATCACATAGGCGATCACCTGCGGCGTGCCGCCACCCACCTTCAGCGCCACTGCGGCGATGGAAAATCCGATCACCGGCCCCCCTGGAGTCACCGCACCCGCAATGGTGGCGGCCAGCACCCCCATCCAGCCGCTGTCCGGTCCGAGCCAGTCGGTGAAGACCTCCGAGGGAATGACTGCGGCGATATAGCCCGCGCCGATCACGCCAAGCGTAATCCGCGGCACTATATTGATGAAGTCCATCGCGCCCTCGCGCGCGGAAGCAAGCGCTGCCGCTCGCCCGCGCCGCCAGACCATGAATCCGAGCACGGCAACCGAGCCCCACAAGGTGATGTCGATGAACAATGCCGCGCTCGGGCTCATTTAGTCGTGCCCTTCGGATGCAGGTGTCCGTAGACGATGCGCCCCAGCGCACCGGCCAGAATCGGGATGGGCAGCGACAGCGCGATGCGCCAGAGCGTGAAGTCGGTGCCGAGAATCGGCAGCTCCCAGGCGATCGCCCGGCCGTAGCCGATCAGCGTCCAGCTCACCACCAACGCGATCGCCGCTCCGAAGTCGGCACCGACCGTGAGCAACGCCGCCGCGACCGGATAGACGGTGAACGGACCGCCGGGCAGGATCGCGCCGAACGCCGTGCTGATCAGGAGGCCCCTCAGCCCTGATTCCGGCCCGAGAGAGCGCGAGATCTTGTCGTGCGGCAGGACCTCGGCGATGAAGGCGCCGAGCAGACAGCCGGCGAGCACCCGCGGCAGGATGCCCCCGAACAGTTCGAGATCGCTGAAGAGAATTTCCGTGACGCCATGGATGCCGTCGCGGCGCCAGACCAGCGCGACGCTGATCGCAACCAGCACGGCAATGAAGATCATCGACCAGCCGATCGGCTTGCGCTTCCTGCGCGGCGCCTCAGTGTTGGTGGAATTGTCGGCCGGGTCTTTGGGAAGGTCTGCCAAGTGAATCGGGTCGGACAGGGAGAAATCCCATCCTGCTTAGTCCCCGCGGCGCGGTGAAGCAAACGGAACGAGGGCACGACCCATGCGCTGCCCCGGGGATGCCCATGCGGCGGCCTGTTCAGGCCAGATGCCGGATCAGCGCAAGCCCGGCAAAAAGGCCTGCTATCGACAATACGACCGAGCCGACCACATAGGCTCCCGCAAGCAGAGGTTCGCCGCGCTCATAGAGCAGCGCCGCATCCAGCGAATAGGCCGAGAAGGTCGTGTAGCCGCCGAGGACTCCGGTCATCAGGAACAGCCGCCACGGCTGTGAGGCCTCGCCTTTGAAGGCGAGATAACCGGCGATCAAGCCCATCACGGTCGAGCCGGTAATGTTGATGATGAAGGTGCCCCAGGGAAAGCCGGTGCCCAGCGACCGCGCACAGGCAACGTTGACGAAATGGCGTAGCGTCGCGCCCAATCCGCCGCCGAGGAAAACCAGAAGATAGCTCACTGCCCCTGCCCTTGCGCTGGTCAATCGTTCACTTGTGCCGCAACGTCGCGAACGCTGCAAGGATCGCGCCAACGAAGAAGGGCGGCAGCTCTGCAAGCTGCCGCCCTTCGAAGCGATCACGCGATTGGATCAGGCCTTGGAGAAGAGTTGATCGACATAGTCCCAGTTCACGAGGTTCTCGACGAACGCCTTGAGATAGTCGGGACGGCGGTTCCGGTAGTCGATGTAATAGGAGTGCTCCCAGACGTCGCAGCCGAGGATCGGCGTGGCGCCGCCATGCACCAGCGGGCTCTCGCCATTCGGGGTCTTGGAAATTTCCAGCTTGCCACCCTTGACCGACAGCCAGCACCAGCCCGAGCCGAACTGGCCGACGCCGGCGGCAATGAAGTCAGTCTTGAACTTCTCGAAGCCGCCGAGATCATCGTTGATCTTCTTCTCCAGACGGCCCGGCAGCTTGGTGCCGCCGCCATTCGGCTTCATCCAGTTCCAGAAGTGCAGATGGTTGTAGTGCTGTCCGGCATTGTTGAATACGGCCGGGTTCTTGCCGAACGAGCCCTTCACGATCTCCTCGAGGGATTTTCCTTCGAATTCGGTCCCCTTGATCGCGTTGTTGCCGTTGGTGACATAGGCCTGATGATGCTTGTCGTGGTGATACTCCAGCGTCTCCTTGGACATGTAGGGTCCGAGGGCGTCATGGGCGTAGGGCAGGTTGGGCAGCGTGAAGGTCATGGGGTGATGTCCGCAAATGATGGGATACTACGGGTAACGGAAACCCCTTATAGAAGGTTCCGTCGGCGTTCAACACACCCAATTTGGCAGGTGCGACAAGCTGAATGAGCATCGAAATCGACGTCCTCAACGGTGACGCGTCCTGGCCTCTGGCCGAACCGCTGCTGGATGCAGTGTGGCCCGATCATGTGCTGGAACAGCTGTCCTGGCGGGACGTCAAGTGGGCCCACGCTGATCTGCGCGTTTTGATTGACGCACCCGATGGCAGCGGTCTTGCCTGTCACGTCGGCATCTACTTCCGCACCGTGACCTGGAATGGCCACAAGGTGCATGTCGGCGGCATCGGCGGCGTGGCAACGCGCGAAGACTGTCGCGGTCGCGGCTATGCCAGCATTGCGCTCGATGCCGCTGTCGCCACCATGCGGGCCAACGAAGCGGTCAAATTCGCGGTTTTGTTCTGCGAGCCGCACAACCACGCATTCTACGAAGCGCGCGGCTGGCATCGCTTTGCCGGCGAGATCTGGTGCGAGCAACCCGGAGGTCGGGTTCGCTTCGAGGCAATGGCGCCCTTTGTGCTGGACATCGTACGCGCGCCGCGCCAGGGCGCCATCGACCTATGCGGCCTGCCGTGGTGACCCCTGCGCGGACAAGGGTGGCTTCGGCCGCGGCACATCTTTAATATGTCGATCATAATCTATTGGCTTGCCTTCTGCTGCTTCCGGGGAACGGTGACGCATGACGATCGAAGCTTCCGCGGAGGCGCGTCCGCCGGCAACCCCGGTCAGCAGCCTCCTGACTGCTCCCATCCTGCCGACTCTCCTGAAGCTCGCATTGCCCAATGCGATCGCGATGTTCGGAACCGCTCTGGTGGCGGTGGCCGAGACCTCCTATATCGGCCGGCTCGGCGTCGAACCCCTCGCCGGCATCGCGCTGGTGTTTCCGTTTGTCATGCTGACCCAGATGATGTCCGCCGGTGCGATGGGCGGCGGCGTCTCGTCCGCCGTGAGCCGCGCGCTCGGCAGCGGTAACCGCGAGCGCGCCGCCAATCTGGCGCTGCATGCGGCGATCATCGGCACCGGCGGAGGCTTGCTGTTCACCGCAATCATGCTGTCCTTCGGAAGGACCTTCTATTCGCTGCTTGGCGGCGGCGGCGAAGTTCTCGAACAGGCGATGCGCTATTCGCGGGTTCTGTTCTCGGGCGCGATATCGATCTGGCTGGTCAACACGCTGGCCTCCGTCGTTCGCGGCACCGGCGACATGCGCATGCCATCACTGGTTCTGATCGGCGTTGCGGTCATTCAAGTGACCGTCGGAGGCGGATTCGGTCTCGGCCTGTTCGGCCTGCCGAAGCTCGGCATGGGCGGCGTGGCTACCGGACAGCTCACAGCCTTCACGCTCGGTGCGCTGTTCCTCATCTGGTATCTGGCTAGCGGTCGCAGCCGGCTGAAGCTCGATTTCAGGAGCTTTGCTTTCGAGCGCGACATGTTCCTCGACATTCTCAAGGTCGGCGCCATGTCGTGCCTGTCGCCACTGCAGACCGTGCTGGCCATCGTGATCTTCACGAAGATTCTCGCGGGATTCGGTACCGCGGTTCTGGCCGGCTACGGCATGGGCTCGCGCCTCGAATTCCTGCTGGTCCCGATCGCATTCGCCTTCGGGACCGCATCGATTCCGATGGTCGGCATGGCGATGGGCGCCGGCCTCATCGCGCGCGCCCGTCGCGTCGCGTGGACCGCCTCTGCCGCCGCGGGAGTGCTGGTCGGCCTGATCGGCCTCACGGTTGCGATCAGTCCCGGCCTGTGGGTGTCGCTGTTCACCAGCGATCCCGACGTTACGCAAGCCGCTCATTCCTATTTCCATTTGGCCGGTCCCGGCTTCGGCTTCTTCGGCGCCGGCGTCTGCCTCTACTTCTCGTCGCAAGGCGCCGCTAGGGTCGGCGGCCCCGTGCTGGCCGGAACCATCCGTCTCGCGCTGGTTGCGGTGGGCGGCTGGTGGCTCGCGGCATCGGGCGCACCGGCCTGGACGCTGTTCGCCTTGGTCGGCACCGCCATGGTCGTGTTCGGACTCAGCACCGCGCTATCCGTTCATCTGACGCGCTGGGGCAGATAATTCGCGCGAAAGCGTGATCGCGTCAGTCATTGCAGAATCCGCCATTATTGGTATTGAGCCCGCCTTCAGGAGGCATTTCATGATGCGATTCGGGTTCGTTCTTGCCGCCATTGCCGTGCTTTTCAGTGCCGCACCGGTCGTCGCGTATGGTGCCGAGCCCGTCGGCGTCTGGCTGACGGAGAAGGGCGATGCGCGGGTCAAGATCACAAAATGCAGCAGCGGCATTTGCGGCGTCGTCGTCTGGCTCAGGGAGCCGATCGACCGCGCCACCGGCCGACCGCAGGTCGACGACAAGAATCCCAATCCGGCTTTGCGGACCCGGCCGGTGATCGGCATTCCACTTTTCATCGGCATGCGCCCGTCGGCACCCGGCAAGTGGTCCGGCCAGATCTACAATGCCGACGACGGCGGCACCTATGTCAGCCATGTCGCCTTCGCAGGCGGCAACGCGCTGCAGGTCGAGGGCTGCGTGGGCATCATCTGCGGTGGCGAGACCTGGACCCGCGTCGCGCGCTGAGGCCTTTCGCTTTCGCCGGGGTGGTCCGCACGTCCTTGTGCCCATCGTTGACGCATGGCAAATTCGCCAGACAACAATCTCCGGCTGTTCGGCAAAGTGGGGCAGCGATGCGTCATTTGCTCATCGTAATGAGTTTCATCGGCCTTGCTGTTGCGATCATTGCGTTCATCGACAACAGGGCACTCCGCCACGATATCGCCACGGCCCTCGGCCCCGGACTGAGCACCCCGGAGGAGCAGATCATCCGAGGTTACGATCGGCCGTATCTCCAGCTGATCGCTGAGCGGCTCCTTCATGCCAGGGCCGCAGGTCGGGATGGCACGTTGCTCGACCTTTACATCCGCCCCGGCCTGCTCTGGAACGATGTCACTTTCGCCGTCGCACTCGGGTTTTTTTCGGCATGCCTTTGGGTATGGGTTCTGATGCAGTTCGAGCCATCCGGTTTCCTGCGTTATCTCCTTGTCGTGATGGCGATGAGTTCGCTGCTGTACGCCATATTCGACACCGCCGAGGATTTCGCCTTGGCGCGTGCCCTCGGAACGCCGACCACCATTTCCGATGACAAGGCTCAGATCGCGTCCGCGCTGACGCGGCTGAAGTTCATCTCTATCGTCGGCTCGGGAGCAGGCGCTGCGGTGTTTCAGATCTTGCAGACCATCGTTCCTGCGGACGCGAAGCCGCTCTTTCGGAAATGAAAATGTCGTTCGTGATCCGCTATATCGGCATGGCCTTCAGCGCGGTCGCCGCCGTGGCATAGCCGCCCCGCGCGCCGTCAATGAAGTGGACATGGTCGCTGCGCATCGCCGACGGCACGAAGCAGGTCATCATGGCGGCATCCTGCCGGTGAAGGCCAAAGCGCAGGATACCGGCCGATGCGGCGGCCTCGAGGCGCTTGGTCAGTTCGGCCTCGAGTTCTTCGCTGCAGTCGAGGATCATCTTCAGTCCGTCGTCATATTTCCGGAAGTCGGAGTTTTCGACCACCTGCCGGACATAGTCGCTCGGCACGAAATTACCGACCCGGATGCCGAAGCGCATGATGACATAGGCCCACAGCGTAAAGGCCAGCACGACCGCGCGCCGCTTCGCCAGCGAGCCGCCCCGCGCGGCACGCGCTTCGTATTCGACGCCTTGCGGAGGCCAGCGCAGCGGCGGACCGTCCGACGGCACTGGTCGCCCCGCGCCCGGGCTGCGCTCCACGATGCCGACGATGTCTTCGATCGTCCTGCGAAACTTGCCGGCATCGACGCCTTTCGCCGGCAGCACCAGCACCGACAGCATGACGCCGCGGGATGAGGAGATCTCCTCGAAGCGGCAGGACAAGCCGGAGAGATCGGGCTGGGTGCCCGGCGGTGCGGCCTCGACGGCAAAATCGCCGCGCTTCATCGCCGTCTCCGCCCAGCCCAATCCGCCGCCGGAAAACATCGCATAGGACAGGTTCGCCGACGGGCCGAAGCGCGCGACGCGAACGTCGAGCCCCTGCGCGCGCACTGCCGACACCGGCACCAGCGCGACCCGCATCGCGAGATCGAGATCTTCCTTCACCCAGGCGGCCGTGGCCGCCAGGGCCTCGCGCGCCAGACCGAGATCGCCGGGCGCGACCGCAAAACTCGCACCGTCGCCGCCGAACACGAACGGAAACTCCCGCCCGTCCAGCGCATTGGTGATCGCCGCGATGACGGCTGCGCCGGCCATGTTGACCGCCTTGTAACGCTGGGCGGCGATCGCCTTGGTCGACTCGACGATGTCAGCGACGCCGATTGTCCAGTCGTCCGGCAGCCGCGCATACAATTTCGGGTCCATCAGCCTGGAAAAGCCCCGAAAGATCGGAATGCCGCCATAAAAAGCGTCGGTTCCGCTGGCGTTGTCCATCATGGCCCCGATTTGCCCCTACCCACCGGATGTAGCAGATACGGGCCTGACCGTATCCGGGTTCGAACCGGCTACAATTTCAAGCCACGCAGCACGAGCCGGTTGAGCCGGCCGGCGAACGCCGCCGGATCTTCCGGCAACTCGCCGTCGAGGATCTGCGCCTGCTCGAGCAGGAGGAAAGACAGATCCCCGGCCGCATCCCTTGTCTCCGCGATTGCCGCGACCAGCGGATGCTTCAGATTGATTTCCAGGACCGGCTTTTGCCCCGCGCCCTTGTCATGCTGGGCGAGCAGCCGCTCCAGCGCGCGGTCGCGCGCCTCGCCGGAAGCTACCAGGCAGGACGCGCTCGACGTCAGCCGCTGCGAGGCGCGGACGTCAGAAACACGCTCGCCCAGGGCTTCCTTGACGAGCGTGATCGTCATCGCCTCATCCGCCGCTGGCTCTTCCTTCTTGTCTTCCGCCTTGTCTTCCGCAACCGGAATCAAGCCGAAATCGACATCGCCCTGGCTCAGCGATTTCAACGGCTTGCCTCCGAAATCGAGGGGTGTCGCGGTCCAGAACGCATCGACGGGATCGGTAAGCAGCAACACTTCAACGCCGCGTGCATTGGCCGCCTCCAGCTTTGGATTGGATTTCAGCCGATCGATGCTGTCGCCGACGAGATAGTAGATGTCGGTCTGGTTCGGCTTGATATCCTCAACGTACTGCTTGAGCGTACGCTTCTCACCCGAGGTCGTGGTAAAACGCGACAGCGCCAGCAGCTTTTCGCGGCGCTCGAAATCTTCCCAGATACCTTCCTTGATGACCGCGCCGAACGCGTTCCAGATCTTCCCGAACGCCTCCGGTTCCTTCTCGCCCAGGTTTTCCAGCTCGCTGATCAGCCGGCCGGTCACGGCCTTGCGGATCTGCGCGAGCTGTGGATTGTTCTGCAACATTTCGCGGGAGATGTTCAGCGGAAGATCCTCGCTATCGATGACGCCGCGGATAAAGCGCAAGTAAGCCGGAAGCAGTTCCGCATCGTCAGCGATGAAGACGCGGCGAACGTACAGCTTCACCTTGCCCTTGCGCGCCTGGTCGAACAGGTCGAACGGCTTGGTCGACGGGGCAAACAGCAGCACCGCATAGGATTGCCGCCCCTCCGCGCGATAGTGCAGCGTCATCGCCGGTTCGTCGAAGGCGCCGGCAATCGATCGATAGGCTTGCGTGTAATCTTCCGCCGAAAGCTCCGATTTCGGACGCTGCCACAGAGCGCTTGCCGAGTTGATCTGCCGTGGCTCACCTTCTTCCGGCACTAGGAAGATCGGAAACTGAATGTTGTCGGAATAGGCGCGGACGATACGCTCGATTTCGTACGCCTCGAGATATTTTTCGGCGTCCTGCTTCAGATGCAGCACGATCTCTGTGCCACGGGCGACGCGCTTCGCGGCCTCTTCGTCCGCCGGCGCGATCTCAAATCCCGAGCCACCGGAAGAAGACCAGACCCACACCTGGTCCGATCCGGCCCGGCGGCTGGTGACGACGATCCGCTCGGCCACCATGAAAGCGGCATAAAATCCGACGCCGAACTGGCCGATCAGATTGGCCCCGTCCCTGGCCTCGGCGAGGCGCGCAACGAAAGACTTGGTGCCGGAGCGCGCGATGGTGCCGAGATTGTCGATGAGCTCCTGCTTCTCCATGCCGATGCCGCTGTCGACGACAGCCAGCGTCCTGGCCTTCTTGTCCGGCACGATCCTGATTTCCGGAGAGGCGCCGTCAGCGATGAGGTCGGGCGTGGCGATCGCCTCGTAGTGCAGCTTGTCGCAAGCGTCCGACGCGTTGGAGATCAGCTCGCGCAGGAAAATGTCGGTCTCCGAATAGACCGAATGCACCATCAGGTGCAGCAGCTCTGCGACTTCAGCCTGGAACGGCTGGGTTTCGGGCGTGGCGGTATTCATGGTCATGCGAGGTCGGCGGATATCGGGTGTTGGGAAACACCTGATATAGCGCCGCTATCCGCACTTGCAACCGCGCCGCGCAACGAGGCATAGCCTCGCACATCAGCCCGCAACCTTGGTGAAGTCCGGCGGCCTCCGTTCGGCGAAGGCGGTGAAGGCCTCGCGCGCCTCGGCCGTCTTCAGCCGTGCAGCAAAATGCTGGCTTTCGGCATCGATCTGCGCGACCAGCGGAGCCGGGTTGCGCATCAGCTTCTTGGTCGCGGCCAGCGACCCCACGGGCAGTCTGGCAAGACGGTCCGCGATTCCGGCTGCTTCCGTATGCAGCTTGTCCAGCGGGACAACGCGGTTGGCGACCCCGAGATCGAGGGCTGTCTGGGCCGACATGGCTTCGCCAAGCGCGAACATCTCGTAAGCGCGTGCATAGCCGATGCGCATCGGCATCAGCAGCGTCGAGGCCGCTTCCGGGACCAGCGCAAGATTGATGAACGGCGTCGAAAGCTGCGCATTGTCCGCCAGTACGACGAAGTCACAATGCAGCAACATGGTGGCGCCGATGCCGACGGCACGGCCCTGCGCTGCGGCGACGAGCGGCCGGGTGGCCTGCGCCAACGCACGCACGAAGCGCGAGACATGACGCTCGCCCTGGACGGCACCGGCTGCAATCGCCGCAAACTCGCCGACGTCATTGCCCGAGGTGAACATGTCGCCCTCGCCGCGCAACACGACGACCCGCGCCGACGGATCCGCCTCTGCAGCGATCAGCGAGTCCGCCAGCACGCCATACATGGCATTGGTCAGCGCGTTCTTCTTGTCCGGTCGCGCGAAGGTGAGCGTGAGGACGCCATCCTTGCGTTCGATCTTGATGTGCTCGGTCATTCGTTCTCTCCTTTGGGAAATTTCTGCTGCACGCTGGCGAGCCAGCGAGCGACGATGTCGATCTCGGCGTCCGTGAAGCCTTCCATCAACCTTGCGTTCAGTGCGGCGGCGCCGGCTTTCGCGCGCTCCAGCGCACGCCGGCCTGACGCCGTCAGCCACAGCCGCCAGGCACGGCCGTCATCGGGATCGGCGCGTTTCTCGACCAGGCCCGCCTCGACCGTCCGCTCCACCAGCCCGCTGATGCCCGGCATACCCAGGTCGAGCGCAGCGCCCGCTTCGCCGAGCAGCGCGCCGTCGCGCTGACCGAGCACGAACAGCAGGCCAGCCTGCGCTGCAGTGACGCCTCTGGGCGATTGCCCCGCGACCACACGCTGGACGCGGCGCTGCGCCACGTTGAGCAGAAAGATCAACCGCCGGTCCAGGTCATTTAGACTACGTTTAGTTCGCATGCGAACTATTTACACCGAATCGAGGACCTCGCCACGCACGAGTACGTGAAGTCGCATATCAATTGAAAATAGCGTTCCTATACTCGATCAATCAGAGCGAGATGCCGCGTCGCGCCGGCACATCGCTGCGCGGATCGAAATCACTAAAAATTCCCGGCAAAAAATCACGATAATTTCACGGCAGCCGCAGCACGCTCGCCTTCCAATCGGGAGCGGGAAAAACAGTGATGGCGATGCGCGGTGCCCATGCAACTTCGCTGAAGGTCCGTGAGACCGAGCCGGCGGGCAAGTGCCCCGTGGCGAGCACGGCCCCGGGATTCCGTCACTTTCTCGGCACGCCGCTCGCTTCGCAGCGCTTTCGTGCCTTCGGCATCGATCCACTGCAGTCCCCCGAGCATGTCGCCAACATCCGCGGACTGATGCATCGCCTGTCGCGGCGGATGGACGCGGAAATCGCGTGGCCCCCGCACAACGATGCATCGCTGCTGCGCTGGGAGAATCCGGGAATTCCCTCGGGGTACACCTATCTGTTGCAATTTATTGCGCACGACCTCGTACAGTCCGCCATTCCGCTGTCGATCGCCGGACAACTGGGCGCAGGCACGAGCAACGCGCGCCGGACACCGCTCCGCCTCGAAGGCCTGTACGGCAGCGGGCCGGTCGGCTCGCCCCATCTTTATGCCCTCGATGCACCGAACGATGATCGCCGCACCAAGCTCCGGCTCGGACGGATGCGATGGAAGGAAACCCCGCATGCTTCGGGATGCCCGTTCCGCGACATCGCCCGAGCAAAGGCCGAGAACGTCACGGGCATCGATCGCGGCATCGCAGGACAGCGTGCAGCGTTGACGGAAGCGCTGGTCGCCGATCCCCGCAACGACGACCATGCGATCATTTCGCAGCTCACCGCAATGTTCGCACTGCTGCACAACGGCCTGGTCGACCTGATACGCCAGCGCGAACCCGCAAGCGGCGCATCCGCGCGCTTCGGCGCCGCCTACCGGCGCTTCCTGTGCGCGCAGGATGCCCTGACCTCGATCTATCACACCGTCATTCGCAGGGACGCGATGCGGCGCGTGCTTCATCCGGCGATCTATGCGGCCTACTCCGGATCGAATCCCCGCCTGATGGATCAGCCTTCGGCGGCCTCCGAATGGCAAATTCCCTTCGAATTCTCGCACGGTGCTTTTCGTTTCGGGCACGCCATGGTGCGGCCGGAATATCGCATCAACGACCTCTCGGAACACGATCTCAGCAATACGCTGGAGAAGAATTCGATCAACGAGCCCGTCAACATGCCGCTCGACGAAACATGGATCGTTCAGTGGTCCCGCTTCTTCGAGATCAACGGATCGCGGCCGAACTTCAGCCGCCGTATCGGCACCTATCTCAGCGACGGTCTCGGTAGCGATCATATCTTTCCATCGTTCGACGGAACCGAACGGGTCGGCCTGCTCTACCGGGATCTTCTGGGCGCAACGATCGCCGGCATGTGGTCGGTCGACGCCCTCATTGCGGAGATCGCGGCGCGCCGGCCGGAATTCATCGCCCTTTCGCCCCTGCTCGGAGACCGCGCCTGGCGAGTCGGGCAGCTTCGCGAATGGTTGTCGTCGGCCTCCGCCGCCTATGGCGGCCTCACGTCCGCGGACATCGAGACGCTTTCGAACGATCCGCCGCTTCCGTTCTTCATTTTGTTCGAAGCCATGCAGCCGGAGACGAATGGATTTCATCTCGGCCCGCTCGGCTCGATCATCGTGGCCGAAGTGATTTTCGGCGCACTGGCAATTGCCCGGTCCGGGGAAGCGTCCGGCTCCCTCGCCGAACTCTCCGGAAAACACTACCCGACCGACGTTTTCGAGGGGGTGCCCGGAATCGAATGCATGGCCCGGCTGGCGGAATTTACCGCCGAAATCGCCGGCTTGCAGCAGGCGGTGCCTGCATTCTTGTGAGCGGAATTCTTCTGCTTCACTCAACCTGGAGGAGTCAAACATGCAGATCGAAAGGCTTCAAGTCACCAATCACGAGCGCTGGGGCAATCTGGTCAAGACCTGGGCCACCGGCGTCAACTATCTCGACGACGAGAACAACTATCCGCTGCCGCAGACGATGGAAGAGTTCAAGGAACAGCTCGCCAAGGCGCAGGTGTTCGCAACTGTGCCTGAGCGCTTCACCAAGATCGAATTCGTTTCCTCCGAGCAGGACACCATCCTGGTGCGGCTGCCGCCGAAAGTGATGATCGAGGACTCCGAGTCCCTGCTCAACAAGCCTGGCTCCACCTATCCGCTTCCGCCATTCTACAAGCGCCTGTTCAACGGTCTCGACCCGGAGATTCCGGAATCGGAGCGCCTGCGCGTTCATGCCGAGCGCATCGGCGACTACACGATCAGCATCTGCGCCTGAGGATTACCTCCTAGCGAGACTGCTGAACAATGCCTTCGACGGGAAGCCCCGCGCCGCGCAAGCCGTCGCGCAGGGCTTCCCACCGTTCAGTGACGCTGATCGGGTGGGCCTGCAACAACCAGCGTACTATCGCCTCGTCGGTAGGCGCGCTCGATCCAACCCAGAACGAACGCGTGCCATTCAGGAAGCGTTGCGCCTCCTGCTGCGCCAATTCCCGGTGGCCGAGATGGTGAAGCGCCGCCGCGCGCCACCCGCTCAGGGTCTTGACGACCCCCTGCGCCTCATCGCTGGCAACGATCGCGCCGGAGTAATCGCCGCATAGAAACCGGATAATGCTGTGGTAGCCCCACTCAAGACGGGACGGCATCGGCGAAAGTGCGAGTGCCTGGCTGGAACGCAGCCGTGCACGTTCAATCGACCCGCAGAAGCCGTGGTAAGCCCCGCTTGACAACAGCGTCCAGGGATCGTTGTCGTTGAGTTCGCAAGCGAGCTCCATATGCGGCAGGGCATCGGCCTCTCTCCGCACCAAGACGTGGGACCATCCGCAGCACAGATGCGCTCTGGAATCCACTGGATCGAGCTGCACGGCGATCTTCGCGAGTTCCAGGGTTTCCCTTGCCTTGACCGGATCGAGAAACAGCCCCGGATGCACGAAGTGCTCGATGTTGTTCATCTGCACGAGGCTGCTGCAGCAGGGCGAGAACGTGGGATTTTCCCGGATCGCATCCTGGAAAATGTCGACCGCCCTCCGCCAGCTCTCCGGATCAAACTTCGCCATCAGGCTTTGCCCGCGCAGCCAGCGATCGTAGACATCGAGCGATACGTCGGCCTCGCCCGCAAGCCGCCGCAGCCGTTCAGCCGACAACTGCACGTTCAACGACGTTGCGATCCGGCGGATAATGCGCTGCTGGGTCTCGAACCAGTTGTCGAGACCGAGCCGAAGGCTTTCGCTCCAAACGAAGATGCCGGTCGTTTCGTCCCGCAGCACCATCACCATGTTGATCTCGGCACCGGCCTGATAGGCGGTCGTGTCGAGGCAGTATTGCGGCGCGGCATCCAGCAACGTGAGCGACGCGGCGCCCACCGGACGATCGATCACGCTCCACTCGCGGAAACGCACCAGCGAAGCTGCAAGGTGCAGAGCGAATCCCTGCACGAGGTGCGCGCGGCCACTGTCGACGCCATGCATCGCGAACGGATTGAGCAAAAGCCGGGGCTTTGCCGGCGCCTTTTGCATCGAGGCGCCGACGGCCCGATCCCGGGCGGCAGCGTCGATCCTCACGATGGCGGGCGCCGCGCCGCGACCACGACGATCGGCGGCCGACTCGAACTCCCCAAGCTTGATCCTGGCAACGAGATCCTGCGTTACCTTTGAGGGCTCCATGCCGTAGTCCTGGTCGAGCAAATCCCACAGCGCCTTGTAGGTGCGGAGCGCGCCGGCGACGTCGCCTTCCTCGGCATGCGTCCTCATTAGACAGCAGCAGGCCTGCTCATGGGTCGGATCGAGATGAAAGATTGCGGTGGCGATTGCTTTCCCCGGCTCGCCGGCGGCATCGGCCGCCGTCAAGGCAGCTTCCAGATGCCGCATCAGCCGTTCCTGGATGGTCTGACGCTTGGCAAGGACCCAGACGCGGAAGGATGGATCGAGATCGTCCAGCCCCTCCAGCAATCGGTCATCGAGACGCGGAATGTCGAGAAGCAGAGGGTGCACGCGCGCGCGTTCCGCCTGCTGCAGGATGGTTTCGATATCGACCTCGACCTGATTGCGATCGAATCCGAGGGAGAGACGTCCGGCACTGAAGCCTTCAAATCCGGCCTCTTCGAGAGTCTGGCGCAGTTCGCGCACGACCTGGCGCAACGAGGCCCGCGCCTTCTCCTCGTCCGAGCGGCTCCATAACAGTCCAACCAGTCTTTCGCGGCTCTCCTGCTTGGTCTCCGACAAAGCGAGATAACCGAGCACCGCGGCCGCCTTGCGGGTACGCAATTCCAGCGGCCGGCCGTCGAGGCGCAATGCAAGGCGCCCGACCAGCGAAATGGAAAGCCGGTGCGCGCCCTCCGGCGCACCAGTCACCTCTCGCATGGACTGGACAGTTGCAATTGCTCGCATCGGAAAAGTTTCGCTGTCGGCCATAACCGCGTCAAGCCATATGACATCAGCTAGATCAATGGGATACCGCCCGTATGGGCAGCTCCACCGCCGGTCTGCCCGATCATGCCGGAGAGTCGCGACGTGGCGAAGCCCGAGGGTTCCGCCTGCAGGCCGGGAGCGACGATCCGCGCGACGGGAACCGCGAAGTGCGGACGCGTCAAGTCCAAGCCGTAGGCCTCGATGCCGAGTTCGGCAAGGCGCCGCACGATCAGATGCAATGCGGCCCGCGCATTTTCGGGATCGGCATCAATCGCGATCTGTTCCGTCATGCCGGGCGCAGGATGCAGCAGCGCACAACGGTTGGCATCGATCGCGGTGGCGCGTTGCAGGTGGCTCAGATCCTTTGCGTTCAGCGCAGCTTCGCCACGCTCGCGGCGCTTGGCTTCGACCACCGCAAGCGCGAGTTCGATCTGACACATTTCCAGCACCGCGGAACGAGCAGCCGCATGCAATGACCGCCGCGCAGCAAGGCCGAAGGCGAGGCCGAACCCGTCGGGCCGGCAGGAGAGCGCTGCAACCGCGGGAACGCCGATATCCGTGGTGATGTCGAGCAGCCAGCTCCGCCGCGACAGCGAAGCGCCCGATCGAAGCCGGCCAAGCAGTTCCTGCGCCGCTGCCTCGACCTTGGCCGGGACTGCCCTGCCCCGCAGACCGCCGCGCCACCACAGGCTCGCGGCGTCGCGCTCGATCAATTCGAACAGGCCGTGCAGGGCCGCGCCCTCCCAGGACGTGCCGGCCGCCGACCCGATGCTCAATGGAAAGGGCGGCACAAGATCCTGGGCGGCCTGCGGCCGACGCAGGCAAAGGTCAGCCGGCAGCAGCACTTCGTGCCGATCGGAGAGCCTGACCGCGGAATACCAGGACAGCGCTGAGCCTGCGCGTGACGGCAGCAGCGCGGTCACGAGTTCTCGTGCAGGCTGGTCGAGTTCCCGCGCCGGTTCGATGCCATCGGCCACGATCAACGCGTCACCTGCGTGCTGCAGCTGGGACAGATATTCGATGCCTTCCCCGACGCAGCCCTGAAACGCCTCCTGCATCGTCACGCCGATGCCGGAAACGCTGACAGGCGGGCTGCCACGGTGCAGGGCACCTGCCGTGACGGGGTCCACTTCCGCGCCGAACGCAACCAGACCCGGCGCGTCGGGCGCCGCCAACTCGAACATTCGAATAAAATGCGATGCGGCTTGCAGCAGGCGGGCGCGATGCAGCGTTTGGCGACCGTCCCCGGCTTCGTTGGGCCGCAAATAGCCGAGTTCCGTGAGCAGAAGATGAACATCGTGAATCGCCCCGACCCCGGGCGCTTCACCAAGCAGTAACGAAGCCGCACTGGCAAACAGGTCTTTCATGGTTCCGTTCACGCTGCTCTCACGTCCGATAGTGGATTCTCCGATCCCGGGGTGGGTAGTTCACGCTCGCGCCGGAGGGAATCAAATGCCCGCGAAAGCCTTCGTATTAGCCATGGCGGCCGATCTTGCCCGGTCGGACTACGCCAAGCCAACCCTGGTACGCAGCCGCAGTCGTGAATGGCTGATCGCCTGCCGCTGGGGACCGGAAGGCGAATATCTCTCGATTGCAACCGCCGGCCCTATCGTAGGCTCGCCGGGACTGTTTGCTCCGGAAGCAATCAGCCCCGTTCACAGCATGGTCGGCCTGCTGGTGTCGGAGTCCGACCGGCAGTCCAGCAGCACGTTTCTCTTGTTGCGGCAACTGCCACGGCAGATCGAGCTTGCCGGCACCTTCTTTCCGGCCGACGGCTACGTGCTGCTGCAACAGCAGGATGACATCAGGCTGACCTGCGAAGCGCGCTACTCGCATAGCTGCGGCTGGCTGGACGGCAGGGAAGTCCGCAAGGACATTCCGGATCCCGCCCCCGGCTCCGCCGAGGCGATGGCCTGGCATATCGAGGCAGTCAGACACAACTGGATCGGCGAATTCTTCCCGGCCAGCGAACCGATGCGGCGGGAACCGCTGCGGGTCAGCGCGTGAAAACGCGCTGACCCTGCCGGCCAGCGCGCGATGCGGCTGCGCCGCGCAGAGAAAGCAGGACAGTGCTACTCGACGATCGTGAGCCGCGGCTTTTGCTGCGCGGGCGTCCCGCGCTGGAGGACGCACCTTCCCTCCGACTCGACGATGGCATTCACCGGCCGCGGATCGGAAGCTGCAAGAAAGTCCTGCAGCACCGCCCGGCTTTGCTCGGGCAGCGCAAACACCGCCCGCATCGTCTCGAAGAATTCGGGCTCCTGTGCGATGTAGAGCAGCTCGCGCAGCTCGGCGCCGGTAAACTGCGCGAGCGCCGAAAACAGCCACTCGGTCTCGTCGACCGGTTCGTTCGCAGGCGGACGTTTTAGGAAATAGATGACCGATTCGGCACTCATGCGTTCCCCAACCGAAGCGGATGGCCCTCCGCCACCCTTGCCTTTTGAGAGAATGGAGACGCATCGTGATCCCAGCGTGAACGCAGTTTTATCAATCAAAATCAAAAGGTTGACTTGAGCCGCCGGGTTCCCTTTGGTGCCCCTGCAATCGGCCGATCCGGGCCCTCCGTCGCAAGACCGAGGCGCGAAGTCGCCCCCGTGCGTCGGGGCCGCGTCAGGCTGACCCGGACAAGTCAAATCATTCCCGCGGCGCGATTTCGCCCGGGCTGTGCATCTCGTTGGCCCTCTCTCGGTGTGAGGGCGCAGGGAAAGCCAGGCGCCGGCGGCACCCGCTACTCACCGTGTGCGGATGTAGCAAAGGGAGATGCACACGGGTTTGACAGGTACAGCCAGGACATCCCGGCTTTCCCCGCGCAATGGCTTTACGGCTTATACGCAGTCGCCCCGGTGAGCGGCGTTTATTGTCACCGTCGCCGTTCCTGCACAGGCAGGACGGATAGACGCCACGGTCGCGGCGCCAGGCCCCTGCGACTTCGCCGTACGCTTCCCGCGTTTCGTCGGGTGAAGATCACCTGAGGCAGCAAGCGTCCATCGCAACCCGCACCACGCTTCGTGACGATCGCGAAACGTCCCTCATGGTGGCGCGGGCTGGGTGCGCTTATGCATCAGATTGTCAATTCGGTAAAGCAGAAAATTTTTGCGGCAGGGGCTTGACGTAATTCTGGTAAATCGAAGTGATTTGCCCGTCGTGCCGGATTTGTCACAGTTGGAGAACGCACTGCGTTCGACTGACCAGATCCGTCACCTGATCGGCACCGGATGCTGCCTGGCCAGTTCATCGAGCGACCGCTTCGCTTCCTTGTCCGTCAGCGGGAAACGGACGATGACGTCCTGGCGGCCGAGCTGGCCCCAGAGTCCTTCCGACGACCATTTCTGCGGCTCCGGGCCGCGCGGTCCTTCGATCCAGACGAGGTACCACTCGGTCATGAGAGGCGTCCCTGACAGAACGTTCCTGAGATTCGGCCGATAGTGATGGTCTGTTCCTGCCGGACAATCATCGGCAGGCAGGAAAACTTGGTTGCGGGGACAGGATTTGAACCTGTGACCTTCAGGTTATGAGCCTGACGAGCTACCGGGCTGCTCCACCCCGCGTCACCGTAGTTCCGGCTTCTCCGGCGGACCGGGAAGCGAAACCATCCCAGCGCCGAGACGCCGATCGGTCCGTTTCCAGTGCTTCCTGAGAAGGCGACCCGGGCATCGCCAACGGGTGCGGGGCGTATGTATCAACGCCTGTCCCCTTTGGAAAGGGCAAAAGGGCGGCTTTTGAGGATTTTATGACAGGGAAAGCGCCTGTTTTCCCTCGAAAATCGTTTCTGGAAACGGCTCTTGCCAGATCGCGCGCAAAAGCGGAGGTTTGCCGCCAAATACAGCTCGGGAGGATCGCCATGGACCAGTCCCTGAAGAGCCCCAAGCTCAACGCGCTGGAAGACACCTTTCACCGCCTGATTGACCTTTCGCGCAAAGAGCCTGCGCCGTCGCTTTCGCTGCGCCTCGACCGGCTGCAGCGGCTCAAGGCCCTGGTCGCCGGGAATGAGCGGCAGTTCGAGCAGGCGATCTCTGCCGATTTCGGCCACCGCTGCGCGATCGAGACGGCGGTGGCCGAGTCCATGTTCACCCTGACCGAAATCGGCCACACCGCAAAACACCTGAAGAAGTGGATGGCGCCGCAGCGCATCTCCACCACCCTGCAGTTTGCGCCCGCCAGCAACCGCCTGATGGCGCAGCCGCTCGGCGTGGTCGGCATCATGGCGCCGTGGAACTATCCGCTTCAGCTCACGCTATCGCCCGCGGTGGCTGCAATCGCCGCCGGCAACCGCGTGATGATCAAGCCGAGCGAACTGACGCCGCGTTTCTCGGCGCTGCTTGCCGAGGAGGTCGCGAAGAAATTCGATGCCAACGAGATCGTGGTCACCGGCATCGAGGAGGAAATCGCAAAAGCGTTTGCATCGCTGCCGTTCGATCATCTGATCTTCACCGGCTCGACCCGCGTCGGCCGGCTGATCGCCGAAGCCGCAGGCCGAAACCTGACGCCGGTGACGCTCGAACTCGGCGGCAAGT
The DNA here is from genome assembly GCA_026125985.1 of Bradyrhizobium sp. Taxonomy (GTDB): domain Bacteria; phylum Pseudomonadota; class Alphaproteobacteria; order Rhizobiales; family Xanthobacteraceae; genus Bradyrhizobium. The sequence continues at coordinate 991 of JAHCKB010000011.1, read as the reverse complement.
CGCCTGCGATCGTCGACCGCTCCGCCGACATCGACGTCGCCGCGCAGCGCATCGCCTATGGCAAGCTGCTCAATGCCGGCCAGACCTGCATCGCGCCCGACTATGCGATGGTGCCGGAGGCTTCGGTGAAGGATTTCGCCGAGCGGCTGCAACACCACATGCGCAAGATGTTCGGCACCGACCCCGGTAATGCCGACTACACGTCGATCGTCACGGACCGCCACTATGCGCGGCTGGAAACCCTGGTCGCGGATGCCGCAGCGAAGGGCGCCACCGTCCTGCAGCCGGCCTCGCCCGGCGATCCCGCCTGGAAGAGCAAGCGCAAGTTTCCGCCGACCGTCATCGTGGGTGCGACGCCGGATATGGCCGTCATGCAGGAGGAGATCTTCGGGCCGCTGCTGCCGGTGTTCGGCTGCAAGAACGCAAGCGAGGCGATCACCTATGTCAACGCGCACGACCGGCCGCTCGCGCTGTACTGGTTCGGCACCGACGACGCTGTGCGCGACGAGGTGCTGGCGCGCACCGTTTCCGGCGGCGTCACCGTCAATGACTGCCTGTTTCATATCGCGCAGATCAACCAGCCCTTCGGCGGCGTCGGTCCCTCCGGCACCGGCGCCTATCGCAGCGAATGGGGATTCCGCGCCCTGAGCAAGCAGAAGCCGGTGTTCTACCGCTCGCGGTTCAATCGCCTGGCCGACCTTTATCCGCCGTATGGCGCCAGGATCGCGCGGCTACAGAAGCTGATGCGTCTGTTATCGTAGGCGTAAAGCACAGCCGTCATTGCGAGCGGAGCGAAGCAATCCATAGCTCAACAGCGGAAACATGGATTGTTTCGTCGCTCTGCTCCTCGCAATGATGGAGAGAAAAGAAGACAAGGGGGAAACACGCGTGAGTGATACGTTCGATTTCGTGATCGTGGGCGCAGGGTCTGGCGGCAGCACGCTGGCGGGACGGTTATCCGAAGACAACAACACGTCCGTCGCGCTGCTCG
>JAHCKB010000109.1 GCA_026125985.1 Bradyrhizobium sp. | reverse complement strand
GCGCGCCGGCGCGGCGTCAAGCAGATCGAAATCCCGTTCGGGCTGCATGAGCGGCTGTGGATGATCAAATACGTCGTTTTCGTCGGCATTCTGGCAGTGTCGCTGCGCTCAATCCTGGGCGCATTCCAACTCGCCGAAATCGAGCCGTTCAAGACGGCGATCACCATGAAATTCATGCGCGAGTGGCCGTTCGTGATTTATGCTGGTCTGCTGCTGGTCGCCGGCCTCTTCGTCGAACGGTTCTATTGCCGCTATCTCTGCCCGCTGGGCGCGGCGCTGGCAATTCCTGCCCGTATGCGCATGTTCGAATGGCTGAAGCGCTACCGCGAATGCGGATCGGAATGCCATGTCTGCGCACGGCGCTGCACGGTGCAGGCCATCCATCCGCTCGGACAGATCAACCCGAATGAATGCATTTACTGCCTCAAATGCCAGGCCAACTACTTCGATCAGGAGACCTGCCTGCACCTGAAGAAGCGCGCGCAGCGACGGCAGCCGCTGACGCCGCCGAAGCCGGCCGGCGAAGCGGGAGTGAGGCCATGACGAGCTTGCCCGAGAGTCCGACACGCCGGCGCGCGATCACCATTCTTGCAGCGGCCGCCGGCGGCGCGCTCATCGGCGGTCCCGCCCGTTCCGCCGCCGATTACGAATGGCACGGCGTGGCGATGGGCGCCGATGCGACGATCCTGTTCAACGGCATCGCGCGCGATGTGGCACGGCGCGTCGTCGGGATGGTTGAAGCCGAAATCGACCGGCTCGAAGATGCGCTGAGCCTGTTCCGCCAGGATTCCGAACTGTGCCGACTCAATCGCGATGGCATGTTGTCGTCGCCCAGCGCCGATCTCCGGCGCGCGGTGACAATGGCGATCGACATGTCCGCAGCGAGCGGCGGGCTGTTCGATCCCACCGTGCAAGCCCTGTGGGAAGCTCATGTCGACTGGTTCTCCGCGACGCCCGGCGCCGGTACGCCGCCGGAAGAATCGATCGCGCGGGCACGGATGGCGGTCGACTGGCGCAGGGTGAGCGTCACGGCGGATGCGATCTGGCTCGGCCAGGGCCAACGCCTGACGCTCAACGGCCTCGGTCAGGGCTATGTCACCGATCGCGTCGCCGAACTGCTCGCCTCGCAAGGCCTGAAGCATGTGCTGGTCGACCTCGGGGAACAGCGGGCGATCGGCGCCAGACTCGACGGCAAGCCCTGGCAGATCGCACGCCCGGAAACGGCGTCGATCCGGCTGCAGCGCGGCGCGCTCGCGACGTCCGAGGGTGCGGGCTGTGTGCTCGGCGCCGGCGGCACCGCCCATCATCTGTTCGATCCCCGCAGCGGCCACAGCGCCGCCCACTGGAACGCCGTGACGGTATATCACCAACGCTCGGCGGCTGTGGCCGATGCACTATCGACGACCTTCTATGTCGCTTCCGCCGCCGAAATCGCGGCGCTGCTGCCGCGCTTCCCCGGCACCGTCGTCTGGACCCGCGATCGGACCGCCACCGGCCAACGCTGGAACTCGGCCCCGGTCGATGGCATAGCGTTTCAGGAAGCCTGAGCGGAGGCGAACCGCCTCGCGCTAACCCGTCGTTTTGGGTTACTTGGTCTTGGGCTACTTGGTCTTGCCCGCTTCGTCGTACTGCCTGAGATAGGCCCAGAGCGCCTTTGCGTCAGCCTCGTTCTTGATGCCGGCAAACACCATCTTGGTGCCGGGAATTTTCGCCTTGGGATCCTTGATGTACTCGACGAAGCTCGCTTCGTTCCATGTGATGCCGGAGGACTTGTTGGCCTCGGAATAGTTGTAGCCCGCGACGGTTCCGGACTTGCGGCCGTCGAGACCGTTCAACACCGGCCCCACCTTGTTCTTCGCGGTCGGCCCGACGTCATGGCATGCCGCACATTTCTTGTACGAAGTGGCGCCCGCCGCAAGGTCCTGCGCGGGGGCCATGCCGACACCTGCGATCATGACTGCTGCCGCGATCAGTAATTTCCTCATCTTCATCTCCTCTTGTGAGGCCCCGAGAGCAAACGTCCTTCAGTGGTTGCCGAGCGCACGATGCAGCCGCGCATCATGGCTTTCGAAATGGCGCGAGAACCACGCGTCGATCCGCTGCGCCAGCAGTTTATCGTCGAAGACGTCATTGGCTTCGTAGTCTTCCATGATGTCCCTGATCTCGTCGAGCAGGCGCTCATGATCGCCCTTGTGCTGGGGAAGCTGGTCATAGCGCTTCTCGCGCATGAACCGTTCCTCCAGGGCAAAGTGCGCCGAGACCGCCTTGTAGAGGTCGCCGAAAAAGCCGAGGACGGCAACCTTGGAACCCTGCATGGTTGCTTTTTCATGCAGCCGGTTGATCAGGTCGACGAGTTCGCGGTGCTCGTGATCGACCGCCTCGATGCCGACGCTGTATCGCTTCTCCCATTGCAGCAGGCCCATGACGTCCTCCTCAGCGAAAGATGAAGCTGCCGTTCTCCGGACGGTAATCGATCACGAGCATCTGGTCCGGCATGAGCTCGACGCTCTTTCGGCTCTCGTGATCGAAACCGTCGGCGCGCGCGCTGTCGCGCATCCTCACGGCGACATCGTGCCTGCCCGCCGGCAGCACAAAGCGCTGATAGACCCGCGACGGCCCGTCGCCGGCAATGCCGGTGGGCGGCAGGTCAGCGCGGTAGGCGCTGCGGCCGTCGACATCGAGCTCGACATAGACCGCCCGCCTGCCCCGCGGACAGTCCTGCACCCTGCGCATGTTCGGCGGCAGTTTGGCGATCTCCTCCGGCGTCAGACGACGGCATTCGCCCTTGCGGTCGGCACCGTGCACGAAGCTCAGCATCACCACGCCGGCGTCCTTCGGGATCTGGCTGTAGCGCGGCCAGTCCGACAGGGCGGCGACCCCGGCGAACAGCGCGGCGATGACGACAAACTGGCCTATCCATCGCAGGGCCTTCATGTCGTGCCCCTCTCCGTCTGCAGCGCTTTCGGCGTTGGCACCGTCGAACTGACAGGCAATGGAGAACGGAGCCGCTTCGGCGGCATCGCCGCGACACGCGCCGCGAATTCAACGATCTCAGCTTCGGCCTTGCTGGCGGCAAGCGCCGATGCCCAAACCGTCGCGATGCGCTCCCGCGGCACACGCGCCCGCAAATAGGGATCTCGTTCGGCAGCAAAGCGCTGCTCCGTCCACTGCACGCCCAGCCGGTTGTAACAGGCGCTTTCGGCGCAGCCGGCAACGACGACGCCGTCAGCAAGGTCGCGGCTCAGGATGAAATCGATCAGTGAGGGCGGTGCCATGGCAACGCAGGGCATGACGACGGTATCGCCGATGCGTCCGGCGGCGCCACCGTGCTCGCAGGCCAGCACCAGCACCCGCCCGGGTCCGCTCAGGCCGCTCGCCACATCCATCACACGCTCACGCAACTGCCGCAGCGAATATTCCGGCAGATCGATGCCGGTCTTCAATTCCTCGGTGCGGCGGAATGGCGTCGATGACGGGCAGGAACCGACGCAGATGCCGCAAGACACGCAGAGCGACGGATTGACCTCGGCCTCGGTCGGGAACGGCAGATCGTCGGTGCGGCGGACCATCTTGATCGCCTCGTACGGGCAATCCTCGGCGCAGCGCGCGCAGCCATTGCAGTGTTCGAGGTCGACCTCCGCCGCCCTGGCGCGGCGCAGCGGCGGCAGCCAAGGCATCAGCGCGATCATGAGCGAGAAGGCGGTGAGAAAGGCCCATACCGAACCGTTGCCCCACAACTCGGTCAACGGATAGAGCGGCAGGTAGAACCAGTCGAGACCGATTCCGTTCGGCACCCTGGCGAGATCGGCCGGCCCTTGCGACAGCGCCGGCTTCCAGATCGACACCGCCAGCAGCGCAGCCAGCGACATCAGCGCCAGCATCCGTGGCGGGTTCACCTTCGGCCGCGAGATGCGCAGGATATGCACCCACATGATGAACAGCAGGAACAGCGGCACCGCGACATGCATGAACACCATCAGCGAGAAGAAGCGGCTGGTGAGCGTGCCCGTCGCGATGAAGTTGCGCGCGATCGGCTCGCCGAAGATCGGCAGCCAGTCCAGCAGTTCCGAGGAGACCAGCGCCACGAACTGGGCGAGCTTGTCCCACACCAGCCAGTATCCGGTGATGCCCGAAACATAGAGCAGCCAGATGATCGGCAGGCCGGTGAACCAGGAGAACCAGCGGACACCGCGATAATGGTCGTAGGCGAATTCGCGCAGTAGATGCACCAGCACCATCACGACCATCAGGTCCGAGGCGTAGCGGTGAAAACTGCGCATCACCCCGGCGTGGAACCATTGATCGCGCGAGATGTATTCGACCGACTGATAAGCGCGCTCGATTCCGGTGTCGAAGAAGATGAAGAGATAGATGCCGCTGACGGCAACGATCCAGAAAAAGAAGAAACCGAGCGCGCCAAGCTGCGCCACCGGATTGAGCGCAGGACCGAACAGGCGGTCGAACGGCCGCTCGATAAGCTCAAATCCGGCTCTGAGGACTTTGCGGATGGGATTCACGTCAATTCCTGTCGGCTACGCCTTGCCCGTCGGCGCGTGCCCCGCTCGCCGCCATTCCCGCAGCAGCAGCCCCCCCATCACCAGCAGCGAAATCGCCGCCAGCACGCTGCCGAATACCAGCCCATAGTCAATGCGATAGCGTCCTGCACCAGGATCGTAGGCGGTACAGATGAACTTGATGCGGTCGAGGATGCCCGTAAGCGTGAACGGGGTACTGGTTCCGTAGATCACGTCCTTCATCGGCTCCATGAACATCCGCAATGGAAAAGCCTCGCCATAAACATGGCGATAGACCTTGCCGTCCCGGTCGAGGATGGTGGTCTGGGTCGGATGGTCGAAGCCCCCGGCCACCACGCGATAGCTAAAGCCGAGATCGCCCAGCAGCGCAGTGATCGTGGCCGGGGCACCGCTGGCGACACGCCAGTTCGGCAGCTTGATACCCTGCTGCGATGCGAACTGCGCCATGCGCGTCACCGTGTCGTTACGCGCATCAAAACCGACGGTGAGCACGGCGAAGCGGTCGAGCCCGAACACACGGCCGGCCTCAGTCACGGCATCGATGGTGTGCTGAGTGGTCGGCGGGCACACCGAACTGCAGGATGAATAGACCAGGCTGATGATCAGCGGCTTGCCGCGGTATTCGGCCAGTGAAAACGGCGTGCCGTGACTGTCGGTCAATGAATAATCGCCGACCACGCGCCCGAGCGCCTGCGTGGACTTTGCAATCGCAGCGGCAGGATCGAGCGGCGGCGCGGCTGCCGCAGACACCGTCTGCAGGAGCGTCAGCGCGGATGCCGCACATGCCGCGCGAAAACCCTTCATGACAGTAGCCCGGCGGCGCTCGAGAGCAGCGCTCCCACAACCAGGAGCGCAAGCTGCAGCAACGAGGCAAAGAAGTTGCCCATCGCGTTGGCTTTCGACGGGACACGGTGAAGGCGGATGCTCTTCCACACGAAATAGCCGCCGCCGACCGCCGCACACGCGCCGTAGAGCATACCCGCCCCGAACCAGACCGGCACCAGCGAAACCAAAGCCAGCGCCACGGCATGGACGAGAACCGCCGAGGTCCAGGCATAGGCCGGCGCCACTACCGGCAACATCGGGATATTCGCCCGCTTGTAATCGTCGCCCTTGGCGGCGGCGAGGCTCCAGAAGTGCGGCGGCGTCCACAGAAACAGCACAACCGCCAGCACCGTAGGAACGACTTGCGGCGACGGGTCGACCGCGGCCGCACCTGCCAGCACCGCGAAACTGCCGGCAAGGCCGCCGATCACGATGTTCCAGGTGCTGCGCCGCTTCAGCCAGACCGTGTAGACGACGCCGTAAGTGAAAGCCCCGAGGAACACATAGCCTGCCGCGACATGGCCGGCAGTCAGGGCGGCCAGCGCGAGCGATGCAACCAGCAGCACGAGAAAGGCTACGAGCCACCAGCGGCTAGGCTTGAGCGCGCCGCTCGCAAACGGGCGGTTGCAGGTCCGCCGCATCAACTGGTCGACATCGCGTTCGTAGTAGTGATTGAAGGCGCCCGCCGCGCCCGATGCACCGAGCACGGCAAGCGTGAGACCCGCAATCTGCCACCATGCCAGATGCGGGCCGCTTGCCGCTGCCACACCGGCCAGCGCGCTGGCCGCAATCGCGACGCCGATCCTGAGCTTCAGGAGCGAGATCGTCATTCCGGCAACAGCGCGCATGGTTCTCTCCTCTTCGTCAGCGGTCGATCAACGGAACAGCCAGAGCTCCGACAGATATTTCCAGTTGATGAAGTAGTAGAGGACGAAGCAGACGAAAAAGATCGTCACGAGGATGATCGTACCCGGCAGCTTCGGCGTCTTCTCGCTGCCGTAGTGCGAGGCGACGGCGCCACCGCCCGCATGCAGCGGGAAGGTCAGCTTGTGGCCGCCCTTGATCTTTTCACCGAACAACACGGTGCCGACCACGACTACCACGTAGATGGCTCCGCCGACCGCCGCGATGATGGCGAATATGCCGTTCAGCCCCATCATCAGGAACGCTCCGGCGGAATGGGCAAACGACAGGTTGGCGTCGCTGAAGGTGATGTCCCAGTGACGCCGCGCAACGCCGAGCGTACCTGCCCCCATCATGAACAGCGAGATGCCGGCAGCGCCGATGCCGAACAGATAGGGTTGCATCTTGGCCAGCTTCGGCCACAGAATCTCACGCTGGAAGATCAGCGGGAGCACGAGATAGGTCGCCCCCATGAAGGCCAGCGTCGTTCCCGCGACCACCGTTCCGTGGAAATGTCCGGGCACGTAGATCGTGTTGTGCATGAGCACGTTGAGCTGCTCGGTACCGAGCACCACTCCGGAAATGCCGCCGATGAAACCGAAGAACACCAGCGAGAGGAACATCGCCGAAAACGCCGGATGTCCCCATGGAGCCTTGCGCAGCCATTCGAACATGCCGCGATTGAAGCCGTTGCGGCGCTGGGCGGCCTCGATGGCGCCGGGCACGGTGAGACCGTGAACCATCGACCCCATGACCGCCAGGTACATCATGTAGCTGGTGTTGACGATCTTCCAGCTCGCATCCAGCCCCGGTTCGGCGAGCAGATGGTGCGCCGAAGCCAGTTGCAGGAACAGGATGTACATCAGGAACGCGGTACGGCTGACTTTCTCGCTCAGCGGCTTGGCGCCGATCAGGAGCGCCGCAGTCAAGTACCAGATCGACACATGCGCGGAGACATTGATCTGCTGCGAGGAGTGTCCCATCCCCCACCAGACGACCTTGTACAGCAAGGGATCGATGTCCGAGATGAGACCCATCGACCAGAGCATGGTGGGAATCAGGATGACCGCGCCGGAGGCGATGGTGAACACCGCGATGATGGCCGCCGTCAGCGCGCCGAAGGTCACAAGCGGGATGGAGCCCTCGTAGGTCCGCTCCTCCTTCGCGATGACCAACGTCGCAAAGAAGATGCCGCAGCCGATCAGTGCGCCGACCGCAAACAGGATGATGCTGAGATAGAAGTGCGGCCGCGCCATCATCGGCGGATAGGACGTGAACATCACGCTCGATTCGCCCTGCAGCACCGCGACGTTGCCCATCACCGCGCCGGCGATCATCAGCAGGAAGCCGAGCCATGCAAGCTTCGGTGCCGCGAGTCTCGAATTGAGCAGCACGGCGGAGGCGAAGTAGAGGATGGCCATTTCGAAGAAGATGATCCAGAACAGGAGCACATTGGCCCCGTGCCCGGTCAGCACCAGGTAGAACCAGTCAGCCGGCAACAGATGCACGGCCGGCCAGCGAGTCAGCGCCACAAGGAGGCCCATCACGCCACCGAGCAGCAGGAACACGACCGCCGCCACCGCATTGGCGATGATCAGCTTCTGGGCGGCGGCGTCGACCTTGAGGCCCGTGTACTGACACGTCCGGAATTCGGCCTTGGCGCCGACGGCGCCGATGACGGTTTCTGCGGTCATTGTTTGCCTCCATCCGCCAGACGCTGTCCCGCCTCTGCCTTCTTCGGTTCGGTCACGTAGATCTTGCCGATCATGGTGTGGTGGCCGATACCGCAGAACTCATTGCATATGATGCCAAACTCACCGCTCTGCGTCGGAGTCAGCGAAATCACGTGCTCGTAGCCGGGATGGACCTGGATGTTGATGTTGGTGGGCTGCAGCGAGAATCCGTGCTGCCAGTCGATCGAGGAAAGATGGATGCGGTAGCTCTGCCCCTTCTCCAGCTCGAGGATCGGCCACCACTGCCAAAGCCGGCCCAGAATGTAGACGTCGCTGCCAGCCGGCGGTTTGGCCACCGGAATGCCCTTCTCCTCCCGCACCTGATGCTTCTTGGCGAAGGCATCAACCTTTTCCTCGAACGCTGACGGTGCAATCCGGTAAGCCTCGCTGCTCAAGTTCTGCTGGCCGATGAAATGCCAGGCGATCATGAAGAAGAACATGAACAGGCCCCACAGGAAGGCGATCACGATCCAGACCAGTTCGACCCGCTCAATAGGCTCGTTCCACCAGATGCGTTTGTCGGGAGGTGTGACAGCCATTTCGGTTCCCTTTCAAATTGGATGCACGGCGGCAGTTGCTATTTCGCGAGTGGGACCGAGGCGACTTCCATCACGCCCCAGATCAGATAGAGGACGGTGGGCAAGGTCACGCCGAGAAAAAGGAGCAGGAACGGATTATCGAGGATCCGCTGCATCACGGGCACGCGCTCGTCTTGCTGCGGCGCATTCGCTTCAGTGGGTGGCATCGGCAGACTCCCGGCTTTGGAAATCTGAAATCTAGCCCGCGCACTGCCCGCATCCTTGACCATGGTTAAGGATGCGCCGTCTCTAAAGAGAAATAATTCGCGAATGAAAAACGCAGTCACGTTCGACGGCGATGGTCGTCGTATGCGTGTCGTCGTGTCCGGCCTGCTTGCTCTCGCCGCGGCGACGGCGATCATCGCGGCGGTCCCGGTCGCGCCGACGCCTACTGCTGCACGAGCCGCCGACATCACGCTGATCTATGTGGGCGCCGACGATTGCGCGCCGTGTCGCGTCTGGCAGAGCGGCGACGGCGTAACATTCCGGCAGTCTTCCGAGTTCACGCGCATCGCCTATGTCGAGGTCAAATCACCCCGTCTGCATGATCTTCTCAAGGACGAGCACTGGCCCGAGAAGGTCCGCGCCTATCGCGATTCCCTGAAACGAAGCGACGGCGTACCGCTGTGGCTGCTCGTCTCGAACGGCAAGGTGATCGCGCAGCGCTTCGGTCCGGCCGCTTGGCGCGCAAGCATGCTCCCTTCGATCAAATCGGCCTTGCGCTAGTCGCGGCCCGCCGCAGACATGGCGACCGCGACCGCCGATGGTTTTCCGTCAAACGCACCCTTGTGCCGGATGCGTTCGCTGGCGAGGAGGCCCTGCAACGTCGCCACGTCCTTCACGACGACATCCGATGCGCGCACGTCGATTCCCACCGATCTCAACTTGGCAAATACCCTCGACAGCGATTCGGGCTTCAGCCCGAGCCGTCCGGCGATCAGGGACTTGTCGTAAGGCAAGACAATGGTGCATGGCCCTTTGACGCAAGGCGTCAGCGAAATGAGGAAGTCCGCGACCCTCTGCGTCCCGCTTTGTGCGGTGAGTTGCTCGATCCGGCTGACCATGAGGTGCAGTTGCTGCGAGGTGGAGGCGATCATCGCAATGGCGATCTCCGGCATCTTGCGGATGCAGTCGATGACGTGATCGGCGGGAATCATGATCAGGCGCGTACGTGTCACTCCGCTTGCCATGGCGGGATAGCGTCCCGACGTGAACGTCACCGCTTCGGCGAAGCTCTGCCCCTTGCCAAAGACATTGAGAACCGCTTCGTCGCCCGCCGGCGTAACGCGGTAGAGCTTGATCCAGCCCTCGACGATGATGAAAAACGCCGTGGCGGGCTCGCCCTGCCGGAACAGCATGCTGCCCGGGCGAAGATTCACAAGCCGCGCCGGCGCGAGCAGGATGCTAAGCGCTTCCGGCTTCAACCCTGCGAAGACAGGAATTTTGGACGCGATTGCCAGATCGGCTGGACTCGGTACGGTCATCGCTTAACCCTCGAAGGTTTCCTCGGTGACTGCACGGACATCGCTGCATTCGGCCGCTTTCAGACAGCGGCGGTGGAACCTGTCGGTCGACGGAAATCTCAACGAATTGCGAAGCCACGCGGCCTTGATCATTTGGCGAAAAGGCGCAGACAGAACCGGCTTCATTGGCGGCTCGTTGACTGAGAATTAGTCATCCATCGGCCCGAACGGTCTTGAGCGAGCGCAAACTCTTGCCGGTTTTTGGGCAAAGTGTTTGTTGCACCGCAAATTGCGGGCCGGATGATGCGCGGAGCTGCGCTGGCCGGCAGCTGTGGGCACCGCAACATCGCATCCGGCACCGAACGCAGAACGGAAGTTTCATTCCCGCGGCGCGATTTCGCTGATTGCGCAAGTCAACCAGCCCTCTCGCTGACAGAAGGCTCAGGGAAAGCCGGGCGCCGACTGCGCCCGCAAGCTCCCGTGCGCGGTTGCAGCAAAGGGAATGCACCCACGATTCCGCGAAACCGAACTGAATTGCCCGTCGCGCCGAACATCGTGGCCTTCGCCGCAGCACTCATGATCCCAAGGCGCCCTCACCGCCGTCATGATCCCGGGCCGTTGCCCTGCTCCGACCAATCAGCTAGGTGAACACCCTCGAAGCGAAAGAGCGATCCATCATGGCTGAAGCCGATCTCGACGTCGTCATCCGGCAAACCGCGAAAGCACAGAACAAGAGCCTGATGGCCGCGCTGAAGAAGCGGCGTGCCCGGATCATGGCCCGCGCCGCCAAGGCCAGGGACAAGGGGGCTCGCGAGCAATTGCGCGTGATGGCAAAGAGCACCATGGAGCTCGGCACTGCCGCGGCCAGGCGGTTGCAGAATTCGGCGGAGATCGCAGCCGACGCCTATGCCCGCGCGATCCGTCACGCAGCCGAGGAAGCCGCCGCGGCGAAGGCGGCAGCAAAACCCGCGAAGAAGGACGGCGGAAAGAAGGCCGGGAAGAAAGCGGGCTGACAGGCCGCCCGCGCCGGGCTGCCCGGTCTCCAACCGAATCTGCTCACGCTATGGAACCGGATGCCGGATTGCGGAGCGCTGCCGGTTGCTGCACAATCCTTCCGCTGGCTGGGAGGGGCAGTTGTGACTTGGACCCTTCGATCAAGGCATAACAGTTGCGCATGACCTGTTGACCCTGCGGTCGATCCAGCGGCGCCAACACAATTTTCGGAGCGGAGGCAAGCAAATGGGACAGTGCATCGTGGTCGTGCAGTTCGATCTTCCGAAGCGAACCGAGGAGCAAGCCATCCGGGGCGGCACCGGCTCCGCGCCGATCTATCGGGACCTCTCGACCAAGGGGCTCATCCGCAAGGACTATCTCAACGGCGAAACCGGGACCGGCGGCGTCTATCTCTGGGAAAGCCGGCAGGCGGCCGAAGCTTGGTTCACCGAGGCGAGGGTCGCCGAACTGACCCAACGCTTCGGCGTTCGCCCCCGGCTGACCTGGTACGACACCCACGTCACCGTCGATAATGTCAGAGGCGAAACCCGCGTGAACGGGGCGACACTCGCACAAGCCGCCGAATGAGGCGGACGATCGGAGCCCCGGGGCTGCGACAGGGGGCCGGCAAGCATATCGACGTGATGTGAGCCGCTGCCGCGGGCGGCTCTAGCCGCCCTCTCCCATCCGCCGGATCTCCGCCCGCGCCTCGTCGCCTTCGGGAATCGGCCGCCCGGAATCGCGCCATTCGATCGCCGCCTTGAAGCCGTGCTTCTGGGCATAGCGGCGGAACCACAACCCTTCCGGATTGTGACGGGAAATGCCGTCAAAGATGGTGGCGAGCATCTGGGTCTGCTCCAGCCCCATGTTCAGCATCACCTGGTTCACCACCATCTTGTGCATGGCGAGGTGGCTTTTCGGCACGCCGGCGATGCGGTTGGCGAGCTTCATGACGGCCGCTTCCAGTTCGGCTACCGGCACCGACTGGCTGGCGAGGCCCCATTCGGCGGCGGTGCGGCCGTCGATCGTGTCGCCGGTGAACATCATCTGCTTGGCCCGCACCGGCCCGAGCTTGAAGGTCCACATCGCCGGCGTCGGGCAGCCCCAGACGCGGGTCGGCATGTAGCCGATGCGCGCATCATCGGCCGCAATGATTAGATCACAGCACAGTGCGATGTCGCTGCCGCCCGCCACCGCAGCCCCGTGGATTTTTGCAATCGTCGGCTTCGGACAGCGCCACAGGCTCATGAAGTCCTCGGTGTTCCGCTTCATGCCGGCATAGTCGACCATGGGATCCCAGGGATGACCTTCCTGGGTCCATTTGTGTGTCGCACTTTCCTGCGCATAGCGGACGAGATCGTAGCCGCCGCAGAATCCCTTGCCGGCGCCCTCGACCACGATGACGTGGATATCGTCGTTGCGCTCGGCCCACTCCACGGCGGCGCGAATCTCGCGCGGCGTCTCGTCGTTGATCGCGTTCAGCCGCTCGGGCCGGTTCAGCAGCAGGCGCGCCACCCGCGGTGCGGCCGGATCGGCCGATATCTTCAGGGTCGAGAAATCCGGCATGTACGCTCCTCCATCTTGTTTTCCACGTCCCTACAGTCAGGATTGACTGTAGGGCTTCGCCTGCTACAGTCAACCCTGACTGTTGGGAAGATCGGGACTGGCATCGATGCGAGCTTCGCGACCAGTGAGGGCCGACCGCGATGGCGCGGCCATGCGGCAAATACTTCTGGATGCGGCGGTCGGATGCCTGATCGAGCTTGGCGTGGCCGGGACGACGACGCTCGCAGTGCAACGCCGGGCCGGCGCCAGCCGGGGCGCGTTGCTGCATCACTTTCCGACCCATGCCGATCTGCTCGCCGCCAGCGTCGCCGAGCTCGTCAAGCGCAACGAGCAGGCGGTGGTCACGTCGCGCACCGGCGCGTCGCGGCCGCACGATCCGCTGCGGGCGGCGGTCGATGCGCTGGCCTTTGCTGGCCGGCAGCCCTCCTATCTCGCGGAGCTGGAGCTTTGGGCCGTAGCAAGAACCGACCGGCCGCTGCGGCAGGCGCTGATCGCAGCCGAGCGCGCCGCCAAACGCGAGATCGATCGCGTCTCCGCCGAGTTGTTTGCGGATTGGGCGGGCTCGGAAGCCTATGACGACGCCGTCGCGCTGACGCAGCATTTCGTCCGCGGACTTGCCATCTCGGAAAACCTGCGCAGCTCGCAGACACGTCGCGAACGCCTGCTCTCGGCCTGGACCGAAGCCATGCGGCCGTTGCTCGAGCGCGGCGCGAAAAAGCATACAAGGCGAGCCGCTCGCTAGAGTCCGCCCCGCAATCAACGTCGCCTTCAGCGGCGGCCGGCTCGCGTTATTTCGGCTTGGCGGCGATCACGCCCAGCGACTGGATCACGCGGTCGACCTTGGCCACGCCGCCGTGCGTGCCGA
>JAHCKB010000108.1 GCA_026125985.1 Bradyrhizobium sp. | reverse complement strand
GCCTTCCGCGAAGCAGAACTTGCCCTCCAAGTACCAATAGCCTCGTTGACCCGCTATTGTGCCCCAAGGCCTATCGTTGGCTGGACCCGCGAAACGACCGGCGGGATCCAGCGTCCGGTCAACACCTCAGACCTCGGCGCGTAAACTCGCATGGTCAGGTTGAATGGCCCCTTCGGAGCGGGCAGCCAGTTAGCCTCCCTGTCCTTGCCTGGACTCTCATTTTGAAAGTGAAGCGTCAACGAACCGTCCACATCGACCTTAAGCGGCATCCAGCTGCTCAACGCAAAGCGGTTGAGCGGATTTGCGATCTGAAATCCATCTGGATCGTACAGAGTGATGGACCAGAACGCCTGTGTCGGCGGCGTCGCCCCCTTCTCGAACGTGATCGTATATTTGCTCGATCCGTCGAGCGGCTTGCCGGTCTCGTCGCCGAGATTGAGCGGATAGATTGCATCTTCGGGCAGATTCGCCCCGAGGCCGATCTGGGCGACGATCGCGCGCTTGAGGTAGTAATTCCCGTAGACACCCATAGTGTCAGTATTCAACGACCAGTAATTGGCGGTGCGGGCGAGCGTCGGCACTTTCCAAGCCATGAGCCTTTGTGCAGCCTCCGGCGCGTTCTCGATCGCCTTTTTTATCGTTGGCGCAAGGCCGTTGAAATCGAAGGTCTTCCCGGGTTCGATGCCGATCCGTTTCATCTGCGCTATGATTGGTTGATCGGTGGCGTGCGGGGGATGCAACTTGAGCAGTTCAGCCGCATATGCAAAGTATTTTTGCCCACTCATGGTGTCGACCTGAGTCTTTGGCGGAGTCTTCACGTCCACGCTCCGGTCAATGGTCTGCTGGACCGGCTTGAGAGGCTGTCCCCATCCCGACAGGGGCGTGATCTTGTAGTGCGCCTGAATCCGCCGCACCGCTTCGTAGTCGGGTGGGCCATCGGTCTTGGTGCGGCCAATGATCCAGACATAGGGCGTCGGCGCACCGATCCGCGTCATGCCGGATGGGACCTTACCGCTCCAGCCGGGCGGCGTGATGAGATAGTTGCCGGCCTGCGTGCCGGTGGTACGCCAGCCGGGTGACGCAAAAACATCGCTCCACATGTCCAGCATGGGCATCAAGAAGTAGCGTCCACCGGTGTCGGGCACCGAGAGCACCACCGGCTCCGCGGTGAGATCGAGCCAAGCAGAGGAATAGAGGGTATCGAAGTTCGGTCGGACAACTGCTTTCATGTCGGCGGGGGGAAATGCAGGGATATTGACGAATGCATTCATCGGGCCGCCGATACCCGTTCCAGGCTCCGAGTTGATGAGCTGCTTTCGTGTCACGTCCATCGATATCAGCGGGTAGAAGTAGACATAGCTGTCGGCAGCAATAGTGATGACCTCCTGTTCCGTGATATCTGGCGCGGCTGGCTGGGCTGCCGCCGGTCCAGCCAATGCTGCGCCGAGCAAGAGAGCCGATGAGAACGCGAATAAAATCCGATTCATGTATTGCTCCTTCTGTTGTTCCGGGCGTCGTGTCGGAATGGGCGCTTGTCGGGAGCATGTCCGCTTCGGGCCAGTTCTGGACAGCGAAGCGACTAAGCAAGGCTTTAACGAACGGGCTGCGTCGAGGCGCAGTCCGGCGGTCGCACTTTTTAATTTTGACCAGAACTTCTGCAAACTCTTTGATATTGATCAATCGGCTCGTCACCGTCGACGATGCCTGCGGATCAATGCCGCTTGAAATATTGCACCTCGCGCTCGTGCTTCTCCGCCGCCGCGCGCGTCCGGAAGGTGCCGAGGTTGCGCCGTTTTCCTGTCTTCGGGTCCACCTTGCGGGAGTACAACCGGTACTCGCCCGATCTGAGCTTGCGGATCATCGCCAACCTCATTGTCTGAGCGACTGTTTACCTCGCCTCGTCAGCGCGAAAGGCACCAGTTTCCCTGCTGGTCTGAACCCCTGAAACGCGCCAGCGTTCCCTCGAAACCGCCTTCGTGCTTGTTGTTGGGCCAGAATCCCGACACCGACTCGCCGATGGTCGGATGGTCGATGGCCGCTTGATGCGTGCCGCCCGCGCCCAGCTCCTGCGTCATCCCGGCATCGCCGGCGACCAGTTTACCGTCCAGCATGATCTGCCGCCCGCGGTTGCCATAACTCACTCCCAGACGGTGCCATTGACCGTAGCGGAAGGCGGTCCCCCTGGCTTCCAGCCGGAATTCAGGCCGTCCGCCAGCTTCGTACTTGGCGCCCGCGATGTGAAAGCGGATATCGCCATTGCCGCACACATACAGCCAGGCGCTGCCGGGCCAGGTGACGTCGCCATTCTGGATGTCCGTCGTGAAGATCAGCGCGCACGCCGCGCCCTGGTTCAGCTTGCCTGCGGAATAGAAGTAGCCGCTGGATACGTTGATCACCCATTCCAGCGTGCCCGACCTCGGCAACCGGGTCGCTCCATAGGGATAGACAATGCGGCTCTCGCGCCGGCGGGAGAAGCTCGCGCCGCCATTCGGCCCTTTGGTGATCTGCACGCCATGTCCGAGCCCGACGGTTTTCACCGAAGCGGTGAAGTCGTCGTCGATCACGGCGGGGCCGGTGCAGGCGTCAGATCGCTCCGACGGGGTGCGCGCCGGCATATCAGCCGCCGGCGGACGCAACGCAGCGATGCGGGCACGGGCGGCCGAAGCAAAGACGCCGCCCGGGAAATCCGACAGGAATTTCTCGAACGCCGCACGATCGCTGGAATCCTTGATGGCCTGCCAGACCGCCAGTTCCAACGCCTTGGGGTCGACGGGTGCAGGAACCGGAGCGGTCGGCCGGGAGGCCTCGGGCGTCACCGTCACCGTGCCTTCGATCCTGAAAAAGAAGCGCCCCGTCAGCGAGGAGGAATCCCACGGCACCTGCTTGCCGTTGGTCTGCCGCATCACGTCGTTGCGCACCTCGATCATGAGATCGGAGATCGACAGGCCCGGCTTCTCGATGTTGGTGAGCAGGGCCTTCGTGAACGGACTGTTCCGACCATCGCCATCCTGCGCAACATTGTCGGGCTGGGTGGCGAAGGCGATGAAGGTACCCGAGGTGCTCTGAATGCGGCCGAGGCCTCGACCGAGAGCGGAGGCCGAGCGCGTGCCGAGCGAGCGCGAGAGGTCTTTTGCGAACGGATTATCGCGACAGGCATCGAGGAAGACCAGATTGACCCGGCTACCGCGCGCCAGTTGCTGCATCACCAGCGAGACCGGAATCAATGCAAGATCAAGCTCCGCTTCGGACTCGACCTTGCCATCGACCGGCACCAGATAGTTCTGCCCGCTCACCTGCAGGCCGTGACCGGCATAGAAGAACAGCGCGACATCGGCGCTTTCCGCCGCGCGCCCGAACGTCGCCAGCGATTGCAGGAAACCGTTGCGGTCGAGATCGAGTCCCGGCGTCACCTCAAATCCGATCGACTTGAGCCGCGCGATGATGTCGCTGGCGTCGTTGCGGGGATTGGGTAGCCGGGGAACGCTTGCATAGGCGGAATTGCCGACGACCAGCGCCACCTTGCGCTCGGCGAAGGCCGGCTCCGCCACCAGCCAGCCCATCGCGAAGGCGATCGCCGCCGCCACCAAATTCAGCCTGTAACCCGCAGCCACCGACCTGCCCCCCGTTGGCAAAGGCAGTTAAATCCGTCTGCGCGCCAGCGAATTGATCCAGATTAAACTCACGCGCGCCCGGGCTCGGACGCCGACCTCGCTACGGCAGGATGAGCCGAGGGCCACTGTGTCTTTCCGGTCTTAAGGCTCGAGCCCCGCCTCACGCAACACCGGCACCGCCTCCGGCGACCGCAGGAATTTCAGGAACTGTTCCGCCACAACAACCTTGTCCGTCGCCATCATGCAGCCGGCCGAGAAAATGGCGGGCACCTGCAGCTCACGCGGGATCGGGCCGACGACTTCGACGCCCTCAACCTGCTTCAGTTCGCTGATCTGCTGCACGGCCAAATCGGCTTCATCGGTGATGAGCCGCTCGGCAGTCAGGCCGGACGGAATGATCACGGCGTGGGCGTTGACGAGATGGGCGATCCCGAGCCGCACGATCAGCTCTGAAAACAGGATGCCGCTCGCGCCGATACGCGAATAGGCGACGGCACGGGCCTGGACGAGCGCGGTGCGCAGCGCGGCTTCCGTCGATATGTCCGGATGCGTCCGGCCCGCCTTCGCAGCGATGCCGACCCAGGATTTCGCGATATCGACATAGCTGGCTGCGGCCACACGGTGCTCGCTCAGCATTTCGCTCAACCCCTCGCGGGTGAGGATCACCACGTCGGCCGCCTCGCCGCGCCGCAGGCGCTCAAGCAGCGCCAGCGTCGGCGCGAAATCGGCCTCGACCCGGGCATCGCTTGACCTTTGAAATAGCGCCGCCAGTTCGGCAAAGGCGCCTTTCACGGCCAGGGTCGAGAGAACACGAATGACTTCCATCGCAACCTATAGCCGTCGCATGAGTTTGAGCACCGCCGTCAGACGCAGGCTGCGCTTGCCGGCAAGCGCAGTCGCCTCCAGCAGCGCCCCCTGTGCATCGCAAGTGCCGGAGAATCCGATGCCGACCTCGTGCTCACCAAACACCGGATTTTCGCCAAGCGCTGGCGTATGCACCTGGTTGAGGATCTGTCCCTTCCAGCGACCGTTCTCCGACGTGTAGGTGCCGAGATAGTAGAAGGACGCATCGCCGCCGAGGATACGGCCGTCATTGAGCAGCATCACCCCGGTCAGCCCGCCTTCGACGCCGTCGAGCATGCGGATATGAATGGAATAGAGCCCGTTGACGATGCCGCCCTCGCCGACGCCGCCGGCGATCGGCACCGCCTCCTCCTTGACCGGCATCATGACGGACTGGAACACCGCTCCGGGCACTTCCCTGAGCGCCCCCCTGAAGCGGTAGAGGTCGCCGTCAGCCCGCCCCTGCGCGATCAGCGTGGCATCATCGGTGCCGGCCATGGCGGGATAGTTCGGATCGGGATTGTGGCGGACGGTATTGACCTCGATGTCGATGTCCTCGCCGTTCTCTTCGTAAGTGCCGATATGGGCGAACGCCGAATTGCCGCCCAGCATCCTGCCGTCGCGCACATACATGACGCTGCGGCCCACCGCATCGTTGAGCTGAAACCTGACGGTATAGAAACCCCTAAACACCTGCCGTGTCCCCGGCACTGAGCGCAGTCATGCATAGCGCGATTGAGCCAGGCGGGAAACCAGCATGCGCTGTCATAAAACCGCAATGACCCGCCGAGGCGGTTCCGCCTGGCGGGTCATTGGGTGATCCGGGGAGAGCCCCCGCCCCGGGTCGTTCCCTTAGGCCGCGGCCGACTTGGATGCGGTCGGAACTTCAGAGATCGTCTTCAGGATCTGCGAGGCGATCTGGTAGGGGTCGCCTTGCGAGTTCGGACGGCGGTCTTCGAGATAGCCCTTGTAGCCGTTGTTGACGAAGGAATGCGGCACGCGGATCGAAGCGCCACGGTCCGCCACGCCATAGCTGAACTTGTTCCAGGGCGCGGTCTCGTGCTTGCCGGTCAGGCGCTTGTCGTTGTCAGGACCATACACAGAGATGTGGTCCATGAGGTTCTTCTCGAAGGCCGCCATCAGCTTCTCGAAGTATTCCTTGCCGCCGACTTCGCGCATGTACTTGGTCGAGAAGTTGGCGTGCATGCCCGAGCCGTTCCAGTCGGTATCGCCGAGCGGCTTGCAGTGGAATTCGATGTCGATGCCGTACTTTTCGGTCAGGCGCAGCATCAGGTAGCGCGCGATCCACATCTGGTCGGCGGCGGTGCGGGAGCCCTTGCCGAAGATCTGGAATTCCCACTGGCCCTTGGCCACTTCGGCGTTGATGCCCTCGTGGTTGATGCCGGCATGGAGGCAGAGATCGAGATGCTCTTCCACCAGCTTGCGGGCGACATCGCCCACGAACTTGAAGCCGACGCCGGTGTAGTACGGGCCCTGCGGGGCGGGATAGCCGTATTCGGGGAAGCCGAGCGGACGGCCGTCCTTGTAGAAGAAATATTCCTGCTCGAAGCCGAACCAAGCGTCGGCGTCGTCGAGGATGGTGGCGCGCTTGTTGGAGGCATGCGGGGTCTTGCCGTCGGGCATCATGACTTCGCACATCACCAGCACGCCGTTGGTGCGCGCGCCGTCGGGGTAGACCGCAACCGGCTTCAGCACGCAGTCGGAGCTATGGCCCTCGGCCTGCAGCGTTGAGGATCCGTCGAAACCCCAGAGCGGAAGCTGGTCCAGCGTCGGGAACGACGCGAATTCCTTGATCTGCGTCTTGCCGCGCAGGTTCGGTGTCGGCGTATATCCGTCCAGCCAGATATACTCGAGCTTGTACTTGGTCATTGACCCTCTCTGTTGATGAAGCGATCGGTGGGCACCGTCCTGTCGGTACCCACTTTGGTGTACCCGGCCACCATCGGCCGATTCTTTCCAAGCAATTAAAATGCCAGCCGCTGCACTGCGGCAGCGGTCATCCACAGCTCCACCAACCTCCACTCGAAAGTTTTTCCTGCGACATAGCGGCGCGGCGACCGCGCGATCTAGAGTCGAAATGGGACCTGCATTTCGCGAAAATCAGCCGCTTTTTCCGGCATCGTCCCTCCGGGCCGACCTCGCCGCTCAAAGCGGTGGCACCTCCCGCAGGATCAGATTTTCGCACCCGGAACGATCCGCAAGTTCGGACGCAACGCAGGCGAGAGGCTGGCAGCATCTGCCCTACGCAAGGCAATACCAAAACTGCCCACGATTTGAACAGGAAGTGACTTCTTCTTCATCAGGTTGCGTCAGCCGCGGGCACGAACGATATCGGAATCGGTAACCCCTCAGGAATGAGTCGGGCGCACCATCGACGTAACCAGCGTCTCGAAGAAAGGAGAGACCAAAATGTTGAATCCAGATTCAAATCGGGGATCTGCCAAGATCTACCAATTCCCGGCCGGAGGCAGGGCTGCCCTCGGCGGACGCCGCTTCGGCGATGCCAGGTCTGACCCGGCCACGGCCCCACGGCTCAACGAGGCCCTCTGCAGCGACAGCTGGTACCATCAGGCTGCAATCGACGAAGCTAGGCCGGTACGTGACCACTGATGCCGACAGCACATTGTCTTGAGCCACGCGCAGGGTTCCAGGCGCGATACGCGAGATAAAGAAGGGTCGAAACAACGAAGTTTCGGCCCTTTTTCGTTTTGGCTGGCAGATTAGCCGGATTGGCAGGCCGTTACCGGCCGCTTGCCGACCTTGAGCGTGGTGCCGGATTTCGTGACCCGAAGCGTGACGCCGCCGCCGGAATAGCGCGAGCCCGTCAAAGTCAGCCGCTTCTGCAAAGTCACCGCCTTGCCATCCACCTGCATATGGGCGCGCTTGTCGTACTGGAAGAAGCCGACAATGAACTCGGTGCCATCGCCGCAGCGATAGGTCTGCCACGTTGTCTGTGCTGACACCGAAGTGCCGAACATGGTGGCAGCTGCAAGCAGCGCGGCGGCAACGAGGATTCTGCCGGATTTCATATTTTCCCCCCGATGTGGCGAGTATAGACCAGTTCGCAACGCCGGATACAATCGCGGCAAGCACCATTCGCAACCGAGGCTTCCCAAGTTCTTCTGATGTCAGAACCCCCTGCCCGCCACCTCAATCTCGCCGGCGCCAGCAATTTTCGCGATCTCGGCGGCTATGTCGGCCAGGACGGCCGCACGGTGCGCTGGCGAAAGCTGTTCCGTTCCAATCATCTTGGCCACCTGACGCCGTCCGATACGGCAGTCCTGCGCGAGCTCGGCGTAAAGAGCGCGTTCGATTTTCGCGGCAAGGACGAACGCAGCGAAGCCCTTTGCGGCATCGAGGAAATCGAAACGCACTCGCTGCCGGTCGAGCCGACCGTGGTGGCCGCGCTGCGCGCGATCTCGGCCTCCGGCCGACCGGCGAACGCGGACGATGCGCTGGAGGTGATGCGGGATTCCTACCGCGGCTATGTCGAGCACAGCACGCCGCGCTTTCGAACGTTGTTCACGCACCTGCTGGAGGACAGCGCGCCGCTGGTGATCCACTGCACCGCCGGCAAGGACCGCACCGGCTTTGCCTGCGCGCTGATCCTGCACACGCTCGGCGTCGATGACGAGGTGATCGCAGAGGACTATCTGCTGACCAACCGCTTCTACCGCCGCGATCCTTCCGTCAGCTCCGATCTGTCCGATGATGTCAGGCAGGTGCTGGGCTCGGTGCAGCCCTCGTTCCTGGCCGCCGCTTTCGAAACCATCGACGCCGGTTACGGCGGTCTCGACAATTATCTGCGCGAAGGCCTTGGCATCGGAGCGGCCGAGCGCGAAGCCTTGCGCGAGCGTTATCTGAACGAATGAGGCAAATCAGCCGCCTGTCGAATCAGGCTGCCGCTTCCAGCTCCGCGTCGAGGTCGGCAATGACTTCCTCGAACGCCTGGATCGCCTGCTGGATCGCGGCGATCTGCATCAGTTCCCAGCCGCTGACAGGACCATTGCGGTTCTGCAGCGCGACCACCAGATCGCGGCGCTGCTCCTTGAGTTGAACCAGCGGCAGACCGTGGTCAGGCAAAGTTCTCATCATGGTGCTTGCAGTCCCCCTTCTTGACCGGGAGCGACCATACACCGTTCGTTCTGCCGTCCGCTTACACGGACCGAGAGAATTTTATCGAAATTTGAACGATCAGACGGCCTCAGGTAACGGCCGCCGGCGCCCTGCTGATCGCTTCGCACAGCGCGACGGAGACACGGTGCGTGCTCCAGGCGCTTTGATGCAGCCGGGCATCGTCGGTGGGATCGATCATCCGCTGCAGCGGAATATCGTCATGAATGTGCCAGTGCCGCATCAGTGCCCAGCGTCTGAACACGCTGACGCCAGCTTTTTTCGCGGCATTGGCGATGAGCGATACGATCCGGTCCGAGGCATCCGCCTTGGTGTCGAGCAGCATCGCCGGGACGTATTGCGGATCGATCAGCACAACGTCGAGAGGATGCTGCTTCAGGCATGCGAGACTCTCGGCGATCTTGGCGGCAACGCCGTCGAGATTGTAGTCGTGAAACACCGCATTGCTCCCGACCTGCCAGATCACCAGCGAGGGTTTCTCGGCGAAGATGTCGGCGTCGAAGCGCAGTAGCTGCTCGTTCGCTTCCTCCCCGCCACGGCCACGATTGATCACGTCGATCCGCGGATTGTCGTATTTTCGGCGCAGGTACATTTCGAGCCACGCGGGATACGCCAGCACGTCCTCCCGGCCGGCCGTCGATGACGAGCCGATGGCGACGATCCGCAAGGGGTCCTTGCCGAGCAGCGCCGCGGACAGATGCGGCAACGGATATTTGAAAGCGATGAATTCGGCGGGAATATCGCCATCGGACATCTGGTATACCTCTGATTACAATCACTATTTAAAGTAGAGCAGCATTTCGCCGCCAAATTTGCGGCATTGCAAATCAAATTTGGGTGGCCATAGTGTGCGCCCTCCTCACACCGTCACTGGAGACGTCATGCTGCAGGAAAAAGTCATTGTCGTGACCGGCTCCTCCGGCGCACTCGGCAAGGTAGTCGTCGAGAATGCACTCGTGCGGGGCGCCCGCGTCGCCGGAATCGATCATGCCGCCGCGCAGATCGCGCCGGCACCGCAGCGAATCGAGTTCGGCGGCGTCGATCTCACCGATGCGGCGCAGGCCAGGAAAGCGATCGATGCCGCAGCCTTGCATTTCGGCAGGCTCGACGCGCTGGTCAACGTCGCCGGCGGCTTTGCCTTCGAGACGGTCGCCGAGGGCGATCCGAAAACCTGGGCCCGCATGTACGCGTTGAATGTGACCACCGCGCTCAACGCCTCGCGCGCCGCAATCCCGCACCTGCTTGGCTCGCCCGCGGCACGCATCGTCAATGTCGGCGCCCTTGGCGCGTTGCAGGCGGGCAGCGGCATGGGCCCCTACGCCGCATCCAAATCGGGCGTGCATCGTCTGACCGAAGCGCTCTCCGCCGAGCACAAGGGCAGAATCACCGTCAACGCGGTGCTGCCGTCGATCATCGACACGGCGGCCAACCGCGAGAGCATGCCGAAGGCCGATTTTTCGAAATGGGTCACGCCGCAGGAACTGGCTGAAATAATCCTGTTCCTGGCGAGCGATGCGGCGAGCGCCGTGACCGGCGCGCTGATCCCCGTGGCGGGGCGCGTCTAGAACAGACCTGCGGCCGATGCAGCCGAACGCCCCGGCGTTTTTCCGCTAGAATCGGTAGCAGACTGAGTCGCGGCAGACGCCGCCGGAGCCTTCCCTTGGAAACCGCGCTTTATCTTCCCGTCAAACGCTTCCTGGAAAGGCTCGGCTTCAGCGTGAAGGGCGAGGTCGGCGGCTGCGATCTGGTGGCGCTGAACGGCGACGATCCACCCATCGGGGTGATCGGCGAATTGAAGCAGGCATTCAATCTCGAACTGATCCTGCAGGCAGTCGATCGCGCGGCCGCGGCCGACGAGGTGTGGCTTGCAGCGAAACTCTCGGCCCGCGGCAAGGGACGCGAGAGCGATGCGCGTTACCGCAATCTCTGCCGCCGGCTCGGCTTCGGCATGCTGGCGGTGACCGACCGCGGCGATGTCGAGGTGATCGTCAAGCCGCCGACGACGGCGCCGCGCCGTAATCCGAAGAAGCGCTCGCGCCTGGTGGCCGAGCACAGGAAACGCGTCGGCGATCCTGCCACGGGGGGCAGCACCCGCGCGCCGATCATGACCGCTTACCGCCAGCAGGCGCTGGCCTGTGCGTCGGCGCTGTCGGACGGACCGCAGCGCGTGCGCGACCTGCGCACCCGCGTTCCCGATGCCGGCAAGATACTGCTGCACAACGTCTATGGCTGGTTCGACCGCGCCGAACGCGGCGTCTATATGCTGACGGACGCCGGGCGCGCGGCGCTGAAGCGCTGGCCGCAGGAGCCGGTCGACTTGCATCAGCCCGGCGACCTCCCGCGGGCTGGCAGCACGGCACGACAGGCAACGATGCGAGGATAGAGATGATCGTGGTGACCGGCAGCGTGACTGCAAGGCCTGAAACGTTCGACGAGGTGCGACGGCTCAGTCTCGAACATGTCGCGCGCTCGCGCGCCGAGCCCGGCTGCATCTCGCATGCGGTACATGTGGACTGCGAGAATCCGCTCCGGTTCGTCTTCTTCGAACAATGGGCCGATCGCGCCGCCCTGGCGACGCATTTTGCGGTCCCCGCCTCGCGCAACTTCGTCCGCGCGCTGCAACCGCTGGCCGCCGCCGCGACCAGCATGGAGATCTACGATGCGACTAAAGTGGACAAGCTCTAGAAGCGAGACGAAGGGGTGCGGCCCGAACATAAAAAGCGCATTAAATCAGTAGCTTGGAGCCCCGGAGCCGTAAGGCCGAGGCTCCTGTGCATGGCAGCGTTGCCGCACCAGTTTCATATTGCAATGCAACATTACGAAACCTAGATATCGCCAATCGATTTGCGAGGCCCCAATGAGCGAAGACTGGCAGACTAAATACGGCACCCGGCGCGTGCGCCGCGATCCGCCGACGCTGGACGAAGCGATCTTTGCGGCTGCGGGCATCACCGACGATCATGAGCAGCAGGCGGAAATTGCTGCCGCGCTGATGGGCATGGATTACGAACCGGTACTCGCCGAAGTGAAGAAGACGGGCCGGCTTGCCGCGCGCACCGGCACGACGCGCGTGATCGCCGGCGAACAGGGCGCGCAACGCGCTGTCGTCGTCGAGCGCCGGATCGTCCGCAAGCGCATCGCGAGCTGATCTCCAAGACCAGGTCTTGCAGAAAGGGCCATTCTCCGGTGCGGGGAATGGCCCTTTTTCGTGCAGTTCCCGTCAGGCCGCCCGATTGCGGCCCCAGCCGTACATGCGGAACAGGAAGCGCCAATAGGCTCGGTTGAAATTCGCGATCGCCTGCGCGGCCTCGATCGGTGTGATCACCAGCGAAGGCGCCAGTTCGAGCTGGCTCGGCCGGCTCAGGTCGATGACCCCGGTCGACTCGCCGTGGCTGAACGACAGGTGGGCACCGAATTTGTTGGCGAGCGCCCGCATCGCATCATTGCTCGCCCCCGTGGTGATGCGCAGGCTCTTGTAGCCCTTGGCGCGCGCCACCGAGATCAGCTTGCGGAACAGCACCGTGCCGACGCCCTGCCGGCGCACCTTGCTCTCGACGCTGAAGGCGATCTCGGGAATGTCGTCGTCGGAGCCGTCAGGCGGATGCAGCTCGGCCGCGCCGCGCACCACGCCGTCCTCGAGATAGGCAATGACCACCGTGCCGTCATTGGCGCACTTCTCCGCGTAACGCGCGATGAAGCCGTCGTCCATGAAGCCGTGGAAACGGTCATGTCGGCTGGTTCGGTCCAGCCTCAGCAGGTGATCGCGCAGCAGGGGAAGTTCTTCGTGCTGACTGAGCGTCCGGACCGTGCCCTTGGGGCGGGTCAGATCGGCCAACGTCTTGTAAGTCATGGTCCAAGCTCCTCGTGGAAAGCCCTCGAGGAGGCGTTCGAATCCCTAGGCGGCCTATATTGTGCATCGCAACATTCAATTCAAGCCCCTGCAGCGCCTGAATTTTTGGCAAAAATGAATTAATGATTCATTCATGCTTGTGGCGAGGCAAAGACACCCTCAGAGCACCATCTGGGTCTGGGTTACCACCGCAATCAGCTTGCCATCCTCGGTTTCCAGCCGGGTCTGCCATACCTGGGTACGCCTTCCCCGGTGGATCGGCGTCGCGGTTGCGATCACGGTAGAGCCTTCTTTCGCGCCCGCCACGAAGTTGGTCTTGCTCTCGATGGTCGTGGTGCCCTTGGCATCCGCCGGCAGGTTGATCACGGTCGCAGCCGCGCCGACCGAATCCGCGAAAGCCATGACGGCGCCGCCGTGAATCGTGTTGAATGCCGTGCAGAGATCCGGTCGTACCAGCATCTTGGCGACCACGCGATCCTTCTCGGCCTCGGTGAAGGTGACGCCCTTCAGCTCCGCAAAGGGCATCTTCATCGAATTGATCTTGTCCAGCAGCGACATCGTTTCCTGTCTTCCGGTTCGAGGCGATTCCGCCTGCAGGATGGACGGCGCGGGTAAATCAGGCAATGACGTCGGAGGTAATGGTCGCCGTGATACGGCGGCAGAGCAGATTTGAAGACGGTCGAATGCGCCAGTTCCCTCCCCGCCGCATCGTCTGCCTCACCGAAGAGACAGTGGAGACGCTGTATCTGCTTGGCGAGCAGGACCGCATCGTCGGCGTATCCGGCTATGCGGTACGGCCGCCGCAGGTGCGCCGCGAGAAACCGCGGGTATCGGCGTTCATCTCGGCAGACATTCCGAAAATCCTGACGCTCGAGCCGGACCTGGTGCTCGCCTTCTCCGACCTGCAGGCCGACATCGTCGCCGATCTCGTACGCGCGGGCATCGCCATTCACGTCTTCAACCAGCGCGATGTCGCAGGCATTCTGGCGATGATCCGCACGCTCGGCGCGATGGTGGGCGCG
>JAHCKB010000107.1 GCA_026125985.1 Bradyrhizobium sp. | reverse complement strand
CTGCCGATGGCGCATCGGCTGAGCACCATCATCAGTCAAATCAATAATGGCCAGCCGCCTATGGCCGAGACCAATATGGCTGTTAACATGTATGCCGCGGCCATCCGGCCCGCGGTGTGCGACTAGATCCGTGAGCGTCCCGACCATGTCGGCATCGACCGGCCCAGCTTTGTTCACGATGCCGAAAATTCCGCACACGCTCACCTACCCAAGTTTACGTTGGCAACTAGGCTCACATCCGTGAGAGATCTTTCGGGCAACTTGCGATCCATCGACCACAGCCTGCCTCCTGAATGAGATTTCGCTTGCGCGCTCATATCGGACCCAGACGGCGACAAATTTGACCGGGACATAGGCAGGCGCGAGCTCCCGGGACTTGCCATCGTGATCCTGCTCGGTACTAGCCCTATGTAGCCGATTTTGTCCATGGCTCCAGAACGAAACAGCTTTGTCAAAAGCAATCTGACATACCTTTTTTTGCAGGAGATAGACATCTCCTGCTAAGCTTTCAGCTAACAGTTCTTGCACCGACGAATGGCAATATCGTTGCTTGAAGACGGGCTAGATTTGATAGATTAAGCGTTTATCCTGGGCTTTCTATCCGCGATGTACCGGGGAAAGCCGCCTCGGGTTTCGACGCGGCAAACGAAGCTCCACTTGAACTAACCAATCGCAGGCGGTTGCACGGTAGAAACAATTGAACAGCCCGGACGTGCCAGACAAGCCCTTCCCTCAGTTCCAAGTCCTGCGCGACAATACAGAGCGCAAGGGTAAGCTCGCTATCAGACCTGCCCTTATTAAGATACTAGCCAAAATGGCTCGTCGCCTTTCAGAAGGGCGCATTCAGAACGGAACTCCACGCACGCTCTGGGCGTCAACGCCCATCCTGACCCTGCCGCTGCTTGCACGATGCGATCGGCTCTTGGGACTTCGTTCCTCTTCACTCGTATTTCGAACGTACTACATCACGAGATCGTTCGACATAAACCTCATTCTCTTCGAGGGCGTATTTCGCCTTACGCGTAGCCGCGCCTGCCTGGGATTATTTCGCTGGATCGTGTTCGCATGGGCGCTGTTGCGTTTTGACACCTTCAACTACTTCTATGATCGGGGCCTGCTCCTAAGCGACAAGCGTTTCGGGATCAACCCCGAGGAGCTTGAACTGCTCCACCAATCAGGGAAGCGGCTGTATACTTACGCGTATGGCGCAGACGTCAGAACTCGGAAAGCGACATTGCAGCTGCCGTCCCCAAATTTGTGCCAGGGGTGCCCTGAGCCGGGCAAGTTCTGCATCTGCACCGACGAGCTGCATGCTTCGGCATTTAGCCGGCTCTCAGGAAGAACGAACGCGCAAATCGCAATGGGAGATATGGTTGCTTATGTTCCCGAATGTAGGGACATGCACTATTGGCCGATTGATCCGGATAAATTCGAAGCCCGGCCGCCAACGTTCCGCGCAGGCGACACATTGCGAGTCGCACATGCTCCGAATCACGGACATTTCAAAGGAACCAGCCTTTTGCGAGATGCGATTAACAGGCTAACCGCAGAGGGCGAGAAGATCGAGTTGGTGTTTGTCCAGGGGGTATCGAACAAGAAAGTTATCGAACTCTTTGGGACAGCCCATATAGTCGCTGACCAGTTCGTTTCCGGCTTTCACGGGTATACTGCACTTGAAGCAATGGCGATGGCCAAACCAGTGCTTTGTTTCCTGCGGAATGATCAGATGATGGTTGACCCGGCTACGTGTCCGATTATCAATACGCGTCCTGAGGATATCTACGCTGTACTCAAAAAGTGCCTGCGAAGCGAGATCGACCTCGCTGCACTTGGTCGCAATGGACGCCGCTACGTGGAAGAGCACTACAGCCTCCGAGCTGTCGCAGCGAGGCTGGGAAGGCTCTATGTTGAAACGGCGAACTACCCTGACGATCTGAACCAAAAATTGAGAACGAGGATCGACGACCTTGAACAAGGTCGGGCTCCACAACGCTGAACGGGATTGGAGCAATGTTTGACAAGATGCCCCGTGGCGCGGTGAAATGAAAGTCCTGCACGCTCCCGTAAACGTGGGCAACCAACCTTGGGTGCTTTCGCGCGCCGAACGCCGGCTCGGCGCATCGAGTGATCTAATAACACGAGCTCAAACGTGGCTGAAATATCCAGCAGATCTTACGTTGGCTCGTGACGGCGCAGGATTCACCGAAACGGCGGTTCGCAGCGTAGCTTACGGGTTAACTGGCCAATGGCGCTACGACGTCCTGCACTTCTATTTTGGGCAGACCTTTCTTTCTCCTGGTTTCCCTCTCGCCCAAAACAAAACGCTTAATGCTGTCTTGGGTCGACTTACTACACTCGATCTGCATGTCGCCCGACTTCTTGGCCGGAAATTGTTCATGACCCTCCAGGGATGCGACGCCCGTTTGGCCAGCGAAGGAAACGTCCGAAATAAATGGACGATGTGCGCACCGAACCACTGCGAGATGTATCAAAGGTGCGTCAGTTCGCTCGATCGGCGACGACGATACCTGATCGACGAGATCCTTCCACTGTTCGACCGCATATTCTATCTCAATCCTGAACTTGGCCACGTTGTGCCCACTGCAACCTTCCTACCCTATGCCAACGTCGAGATCGACAAATTTTCGCTCGCCTTACCATCCGATCGGGACAGGCCAAGAATTGTCCACGCTCCCACCGTCGGAGGGATCAAGGGTACTCCATTGATCCTTGACGCGCTCAGGCAGCTGGAGTCGTCGTATGATTTCGAGCTTGTCCTAGTCGAAAATAAAACCCATGAGGAAGCCCTGCAACTCTACAGATCTGCGGACCTCGCCATCGACCAGGTGTTGGCAGGCTGGTACGGCGGATTCGCGGTTGAGATGATGGCGATGGGGAAGCCCGTCGCATGCTATCTTCGACCTGAAGATATGCAGTTCGTGCCAGCAGCGATGCGCGAGAAACTTCCGCTGTTCAACATTTCTCCCGCGAACCTCGCTGAGGATCTTGCCGAGATTCTCGATCGTCGGCAGGAATGGAAGGCTCGTGGCGTCGACAGCCGCAACTACGTCGAGACTTGGCACAATCCCGATGTCATAGCGAAAGCCATGCTCGCAGCCTATGCGACGCATGATAGTAGATTCGAACTTGAAGCCTTTCGTGCCAAGAAGTCGCCTTGAATTAACTAAACCGCTTTTCACGCGTTAGCGCGCGCCACTCGACTGATGCAGGAGTAGCATGAAATTTTGTTTCATCGTACTTTTTGCGGGACTAGCCTACGTCAGTACCGCGAATGCTAAGACGTGGAACGCTACGTGCTCGAAGTGGCACTACAATGTTGACGTTACGAAGAATCCTCACCCTGTATACGCAACGTCACTTGAAGCACCTGGGACATGTTCCAGATTCAACGATGTCGGTCACGGATTTGCGGGCTGCAATCCCGCGCCGGATACCTGGCAGGAAGTTGATCTTACCCAATTTCAAGTAGCGCCAAGTGCGATCGAAGCAGACCTGGTTGGCCAACTAATCATTACCCTCGGGACCGTCGCAGGTACCCCTCTTTTAGGCATCAAGTTTCGCGCCGCAGGAACCGCCGCATCGACTGAATTCCAAGGCTATACTATTGCCCAAAGTGGACCAGCAACGTTGGGAACAAATGGGCAGCTCAATGCTGGCTTCGTCGGCGCACGGATTCCATTCAGCACGCGTGTTCCAATTATCAATGGAAAGATAGAGTATTCGTGGAGCTACAAAACGACGAGCGCGACGGTGACGACTGAGGCCTACATGGTCGACCTAGCCCTAGTTGGATGGTGCGACTAACATCGTTGTAATTCTATCTCAAAACTGAAAATAGAGAAATTCAAGGCGTTGCCACATGCAGAACAACGAAGTCGTCAGGGCCAATGCAGTAGCAAGCGCCCATGCAGCGTTGGGGCGCCATGATATGAACGCGCTTGGTTCGGGTGACCGGCGATATTCATGATAACCGAAGATCCGCGGCACATTCGGAAGCAAAAGCGCAATAGCGAGCGCTAGAAGTACTGCGCAGCCGCCGATCAACAGCAGCCGCTGTTCGCCGACTAGTATTGGCAAGCCCATCAACCGCAAAATCCCAGGTGACGAATAGGCGGAACTGCCGGCCCCGAAGCCAAACAGGCCACCCAGCATCAACCATGCCCCGGCCATCGTCTTGGCGCGGAAGAAGACCCAAGCGATGACGACCGCGAGGAACGTCATCAGCCAGGATAGCCCATTTGCAGTCAGGCCCGGCGTTGAAACGCGCAGACCACCGCGCCATTCGCGCCACAGGTGATTGATACAGAGATACAAACCGTGCAGACCACCCCAGACCAGGAAATTCCAGCCCGCTCCGTGCCAAAGCCCTCCAAGCAGCATCGTCACCATCAGGTTGACGTAGCGGCGCTGCTCGCCAAGACGGTTGCCGCCAAGCGGAATGTAGAGATAGTCCCGTAAGAATCGCGACAGCGTGATGTGCCAGCGCCGCCAAAATTCGACTATCGAAGCCGCTTGGTAAGGCGAACGAAAATTCACGGGCAGCCGAATGCCAAACAATAGCGCTAACCCCACCGCCATGTCGGAATAGCCTGAAAAATCGTAGTAGATTTGAAGAGTGTAGGCCATGATCGCGAGCCAGGCCCATGACATGGTGACACCGCCACCAGCATCGAGATGATCAAACACCGGCGAGACGAACTGGGCTAGGTTGTCGGCGATCACGACTTTCTTGAAAAGGCCGGCGACGAAGATTGCCAATCCCCGCGCCGCGAGTATCGCGGACCGGCCAGTGCGGCTCCGCTTGAACTGCGGGATCATCTCGGCATGGTGGACCAGCGGCCCTGCAATCAGGTGTGGGAAGAACGACACGAACAATACATAGCTGACGATATCGCGCTCGACTTTCGCGCCGCGCATGATGTCGACCAGATAGGCAATTTGCTGAAAAGTGAAGAATGAAATACCGAGCGGCAGGATAATGCCAGAGAAAGGCAGCTGTATCCCGCTCAGGGTGCTGATCGTATCAATCAGGAACCCCGTATACTTAAAATAGCAGAGCACAGCGAGGTTGATCGCCACACCAATGCTGCCGATAGTGCGGCAACGAATGGGATCGTTCATCCGCAATCCCAGACAAAAGTTCATCGTGATCGAGACGATCAGCAGCAACAGATAGATCGGCTGCCAGGCGCCATAAAAAAAAAGAGAAGCGGCCGCCAGCACCATGATGCCGGCACGCGGGGAATGACGGCGGGCTGCAGCGAATGCGAGTATCGCCGCCGGCAGAAATTGAAACAGAAATGTGTAGGAGCTGAAAAGCATAGGCGCTGCGGTTATAGCCCGAGCTTTGCGACCAAATATCGCGTGTAGATTGGGATGCCGGACGCAATGAGGTGCATTTCGTCCGCGTATTTGGATTGATCCAGGCCAGGAACCGCCTGAACATTCAATACTTCGAAACCGCAGCGGCGGCCGGTGCTGCTCAGGAGAGCCACATACTGGTCATCCTTCTCCTGCCACAACGGATCGTTGCCGCGGTCGTAACGTGGCGCCCAAGGCGGTACCACGACAGTCAGCTTGCGTACCATTCCTGCCATGTCGCACAACGCTAAGGTTTCGTAACGTGCTTTTGGGCCAGATAAGTTCCAGCGGCCGTAATGGGGGTGCGTACCCAGATCCCGGGGCCAATTGTCCTCGCGCTGCGCGCGATCGATCGTTGAAAGGCCCGAGGCGGATGGCCGCGCCCCTCGGCCCGCTATGTTCTGTTCAAATGCAAGCCGAGCGTTGAACGCTTCGCGAACAAAACGAATGAGCGTACCGATACGCAATGGCAAGAAGGAGACCATCTGATCGAAAACTCCAAGCCGCGCCGCAACGTCTTGGGGATAGACGGCGGCCGAGCGGACGCCCTCATTGAAGAGAAAGGGCGCTACGCTGATGACGACATGCGTCCCGCCAAACAAATCGGGTTGTTGGCGGATTGCCCCGAGCACCGCGAGAGGCTCACCGGCTTCATAGGCGATGTTGACGGCACCCCCGATAGGCCTGCCAGTGATCCGCGCTGCCAGTTCCGCATCCACCTGATACTCCGTCCGGCTTTCACCGGCGAAAACCAGATCGGGACGGGATTGCAGCAATGGAAGTTTGAGCGCCAAAGCATAAGGAACATCGACATGAGCTTGCTTTGCCACGCCCAGCAAACCTGCAAAGGCTGCAATCCACATCACTCCGGAAGCAAACAAAGTATAGACCACCCAGCGCGCGGCATAGCCTTGCACGCACGTACGCAGGATGATTGCCAAGGTACTTCCTCAAGGTGAGCCGCACGTAGCTTTTAGTATCCGCGATTTCTGGGTCTGCTGCAAGGCAGGAGACTTGGAGGAGGGAGTGTCGTTACTAGGACCGGTCGTTGTGATCGGCGCTAAGGCGCTCCGTCCGGTAGATTAGAGATTCACAACGAGGCAGGCATCATAAACGACGATACTGAACTCGATAAGTATCATCTTGGATTATGTAGACATGCGGAAGCCCGTGCAGTCCGGTGCCACACTGGCTGAGCTCAGCTTCTACCCTTAAGCGGCCAACCGGAGCCTGCCCGGATGCGTTGCGTTCGCCAGGCCCCGCCGTGATTGAACTCCCGAACTGGGGCTTCGAATCATGTGCCACGAACTCGCGGACTATGCAATCGACTGCCATAAAGCCCATGCTGCTGAGCTGCGATCCGATCTGCTTCAGCATGTACCTCTATCGTGCTGCAATCAGGTCGAACGATTCCTTAACAGGATCAAACGTTGTCGTCGGGTGACGGCGCGATACGACGGGCTCGCGGAAACCAACTCGCCTTCACCCAAGTCGCATCTATCTGGCTGTGGCTAACGGCGCGTCATAAGTCTGCGCCCTAACCATTACCTTCGGGACCGTCCCCCAGGTACGCCGCTTTTTGGTATCAGTTTCGCGCCGCAGAACCACTGCATCGACTGAATTCCAAGGCTAACCTATTGCCCAAAGTGGACCGACAACGTTGGGGATGAATGGGCAGCTCAATGCTGGCTTCGTCGGCGCACGGATTCCATTCAGTGCGCGCGTGCCGATTGCCAATGGAAAGTTGGAGTATTCGTGGAGCTACAAAACGACGAGCGCGACGATGACGACTGAGGCTTACATGGTCGACCTAGCCCTAGTCGGGTGGTGCGACTAACGGCTGTCGCTTTTTACCGATTCTCGAATGGACTTCGGTCTCAAATCAAAACCGCCGATAGTCGTCCTCGATGCGGATGATATCATCCTCGCCAAGGTAGCTGCCAGTTTGCACCTCGATCAATTCCAGCTGAATCTTGCCAGGATTCTCCAACCGATGCACGGCGCCGATTGGAATGTAGACGGATTCGTTTTCGTGCACGGTTTTGACGAGTTCGTTGACCGTGACCTGTGCGGTACCACGAACTACAATCCAGTGCTCGGCCCGATGATGATGCTTCTGCAGCGATAGTCGCCCACCTGGTTTGACGATGATCCGCTTAACCTGATGGCGATCGCCATTATCCACTGATTGGTAAGAGCCCCAGGGCCGATGAACTTTTGTGTGTTCCTCGGTTACTTTCGGCGCGACCTCCTTGAGTTTCGTAACCAGCCGCTTCAGGCCGCTGGCATCCTTCTGCCGAGACACCAGCACCGCGTCCTGGGTTGCGACGACCACAAGATCATCAATGCCTTCGAGCGCCACCACTGCGCCGTCGCTCGCGACCATGCAGTTCCGCGAATCCTCGAACACGGCATTGCCGCGCGCAGCGTTACCCTGCGCATCCCTTTCAGACAATTCCCAGACCGTGTGCCAGGAACCGACGTCTGACCAGCCGCAGGCGGCCGGGACAACGGCGGCATGCCCGGTCTTCTCCATCACCGCATAGTCGATCGAAATAGCCTTAGCCGAACCAAAGGTCTCAGCGTCCAGTATGACAAAGCCGAGATCATGCCCGGCCTTTGCCACCGCGCCATTTACCGCGTCGATGCTCTCAACATCGAACTTGCGATATTCGTCAAGCAGCACCGAGGCACGGAACATAAAGTTACCGCTGTTCCACAGATAGCCGTCCTTGATGTACTCGACCGCTTTCGCTTGATCGGGCTTTTCAACGAATTTGGTGACGGCGCGCACCTTGCCCGAAACCGCCGCGCCCGGCTTGACATAACCGTATTCGGTTGCAGCCCGTTCGGGCTGAATGCCGAACGTCACGATATAGCCGACATTAGCAGCTGCCAGTCCCTGTTGGCACGCCGCGACGAAAGCCGCGGTGTCGCGCACGACATGATCCGCAGCGAGCGCCAGTACCACCGCGTTCGCATCACGCGTCTGTGCGAACGCAGCGCCCGCGGCAATGCCAGGTCCCGAGTCGCGCCGCACCGGCTCCAGCAGCACATCCGCCTCGATCCCTATTTCGGCAAGTTGTTCCTGCACCATAAAGCGATAGGCCACATTGGTGATAACGATCGGACGTCCGAATACCGCGGGGTCCGACACGCGGCGGAGCGTGTCCTGAAAGGTCGAAGCAGATCCGAACAGCGGCAGGAACTGTTTTGGTCGAACCTCGCGCGAGGCCGGCCACAGCCTCGTCCCGGCGCCACCGCACATGATCAGCGGAATGATCTTGTTATCCAAGCGACACCTCAAACCTTATAAAAGTCGCGATACCAAGCGACGAACCCGGCAATGCCGTCCTCAATAGAGGTGGAGGGCGAAAAGCCTGCATCGTGTGCCAACTCTCCGACTTCAGCACAGGTCTCCGTTACATCTCCGGGCTGCATCGGCAGCATTTCCGTGATCGCTTTGCGCCCCAGTTCCTTCTCCAACAGCGCAACCACATGCATCAGTTGCTCTGAATGGCTGTTCCCGACGTTATAGATTTTCGCAGGCGGGCCGTCAGAAGCCGCATCGTTCGCGGGAATGCGACTGACGAGCGAGGTTACCGCACGGCAGACATCGTCGATATAGGTGAAATCCCGCCTCATCTTGCCATGGTTAAATAGTTTGATGGGCTTTCCCTCGACAATGGCCTTGGTAAACAGAAAAACCGCCATATCGGGACGCATCCACGGTCCGTAAACGGTGAAGAACCTTAATCCCGTCACCGGCAGCCGATAGAGATGGCTGTAACAATACGCCATCAACTCGTTGGCCTTCTTGGTCGCGGCATAAAGACTTACCGGACGGTCGGTATTATCCAAAACCGAAAAGGGAAGCTTGGTATTGGCGCCGTAGACCGACGAAGAGGATGCATAGATCAGATGCCGGCATGCGTTGTGGCAGCATCCCTCAAGTACATTGATGAAGCCCTCAAGGTTGGCTTCGACATAGGCATGAGGCTGCTCGATCGAATAGCGGACGCCGGCCTGGGCGGCCAGATGCACTACCGCTGCAAAGTTATGTTGGGCAAACAACGCCTGCATCTTGTTGCGATCGGCGAGGTCGGCTTTGACGAAGTGAAAACCCTTCTCGCCGAGCAGTATGTCGAGGCGGGACTGTTTCAGTGCCGGATCATAGTAGCTGTTGAGGTTGTCGAGGCCCACGACCTCGTGGCCCTGCTCCATCAGCTGCCGGGCGACAAAGAATCCGATAAAGCCCGCCGCGCCCGTTACCAATATTGGTTGATTTGACATCGCACCCCTAGGCTTAATATCGCTGCCGCAGCCTGTTTAGCCACGGTGTGCAAAGCGTCGCAATAGCGAATCGGCCGCTATTGCCAGATTGGTGCTAAAGCCATACCAAGGCGCGGGGCGCGCCGGCGAGCGCCTCAGCGATTCCAAACCCCGAGACCGGCGAAATGCGGCAAATCCTCCTTTCTATATTGAAGGTATTGATCTCGGGCGCCCTGCTCTATCTCGCGCTCCGCAAGGTTGATCTGCGCGACCTGGCATCGCGCATCAACAACCTCACCAGTTTGGGCTGGGTACTGCTCGCGCTTGCTACCGCATTGCTGCAGGTCTTTGTCGGTGTCCTGCGCTGGCGCGAGGTTTCGGCAGAGTGTGGTGCGCCGCTGGCCGTCGGGCAGGCGATGCGCTTCAACATGATCGGAACTTTCTTCAATCAGACCTTGCCTTCCTCGATCGGTGGCGATGCAGTGCGTCTCTGGCTGGTCGCGCGTGCCGGCGCAGGCTGGCGCACGGCGACCTACTCGATCTTTGTCGACCGCGCGATTGGTCTGATTGCACTTGCCGTCATCATCGTGGTCAGCCTGCCCTGGAGCTATCATCTGATCAGCGATCCCCGGGGTCGCTCGGCACTGCTCTTGCTGGATTTCGCAGCGCTTGCCTGCGGCCTCGGCTTTCTCCTGTTCGGCTTCCTGCGCTGGAAGTGGCTGAGGCGCTGGTGGGGCACGCATCACATCCATGCTTGCGCCGTCATCGCCAACCGGGCCATCTTCAGCCTCAAGCGCGGACCAAAGATCGCGGTACTCTCAGTACTCGTTCACGCCCTTGCCGTGGTCATCGCTTGGTGCGTCGTGCAATCGATCGCGGCACCTGTGACGTTCGGGCAGACATTTCAACTTGTTCCACCGGTCATGCTGATCACGATGCTGCCGATTTCGATCGCCGGCTGGGGCGTGCGCGAGGCCACGATGGGCCTAGCCTTCGGCTACGCAGGCCTGATGACGAGCGAAGGGGTCAACGTCTCATTGCTGTTCGGCGCCGTTTATTTCATTCTCGGCGCATTCGGAGGTCTCGTCTGGATTCTCAGCCCTGAAAAGGCTGCCAAGGGCACAGCTCCCATCCAGGTGGAGGAAGCATGAGCGGCTCAGCGCTAAGCCTAGCGCTGATTGCTCTCGTGTTCGCAGCGCTGCTAACGGCCAGTGCAATACCGGTTACCTACCCTCTGTTGGTCAAGTATGCACTGGCGAAGCCAAACGCCCGTTCGTCTCATCAAGTTCCTACGCCCCAAGGCGCAGGCATTGCGGTCATCGCAGCAACGCTGATTGCGACAAGTACGCTTATCTGGCCCACGCCCGGCCGAGAAATCCCGACACTGGTGCTGGCCGCCACGCTGTTCATCGCAGCCGTTGGATTCGCCGACGACCTCAGACCGATTCCGATCCTGCCCAGGCTCGCATTGCAAAGTGTCGCCGTCGCGGCGGTGCTGTTCGGTGTTCCCGCTGAACTACGACTGGTTCCCGCCTGCCCCCTGCTGCTGGAGCGAAGCCTGATCTTGCTGGCCGGTCTATGGTTCGTGAACCTAGTCAACTTCATGGACGGGCTGGACTGGATGACGGCCGCCGAAATGGTGCCGGTGACATCAGCGATTGTCATCCTCGGCCTGAACAGCGATCTTCCTGTTGAGGTGACGATCGCCGCAGGCGCGCTCTGCGGTGCAATGCTGGGGTTCATGCCGTTTAACAGGCCCAAGGCGAAAGTATTTCTCGGGGACGTGGGCAGTCTGCCCATCGGCCTCCTCGTCGGATGGTGTTTGTTGGAACTGGCCTATCACGTGCAATTCGTGGCGGCGCTACTGCTGCCGCTCTACTACCTGGCGGATGCCACGCTAACGCTGCTGCGGCGAATGCTGCGGAGAGAAGAATTCTGGAGCGCCCATCGTTCTCATTTCTATCAGAAGGCAACCGACAACGGTTTCACCGTGATGCAGGTCGTCAGCCGGGTTTTCACCCTAAATGTGTTGCTTGCGGCGCTGGCAGTCGCTTCCACGACAGTCCGATCCTCAGCCGTCGCAATATTCTGCCTGGTTGCAGGGTTTCTCGCTGTCGCCTTCGTAATACGCAGCTTCGCGCGGCCGAGCCAACCTATCTGACAGCCGGCATTTCAAACAGCGACGTCGTGCCTGACTTCCGTCTCCGAGAACTCCGGTACCGCATCCTTCAGAACGTTCTTAATGACGGAAAGATTGTCGCTGGCGACAGCCTGCTCCAACTCGGCGATCCATTTTCGTAACGCCTGCATAGGCGGCTCGTTTGGCTTTGCCGCCAAGACGCCGGAAATCCCTATCTCAACCGGCGGCTCTTCAACCGCAAACAGAATTTCGTTGAGCCGCTCCCCCGGTCGCACGCCTGTAAAGACGATTTCGATATCGTGACCTGGCGTCAAACCCGATAGCGATATCATGCGTTCAGCCAGTTCGACAATCCTGACCGGCTGCCCCATGTTGAGCACATAAACCGAAACCCTCGGACGACTAGCTTGCAGTGCGTCGGTTGCCGCGGTGATCACTAGGTCGCAGGCCTCGCGGATGGTCATGAAGTACCGCACCATTTCGGGGTGCGTGACAGTCACAGGTCCGCCCGCCTCGATCTGCGCCTTGAATTTGGGAACGACGGAGCCGTTCGAAGCCAGTACATTGCCAAAGCGGACTGAGATCAGGCGCATGCGCCGTGTTCCCTCAGGTTTGGCGCTCTGTTCGTGATCGAGCGCCTGGCAATACATCTCGGCAAAACGCTTGGTCAAACCCAGCATTGAAACCGGCTCGATCGCCTTGTCGGTCGAGATCATCACCATTGCCTCGGCTTCCGCCGCCAGCGCGGCGTCGGCAACGTTGATCGAGCCGAAGATATTGGTCTTCACCCCCTCGCTCCAGTCGCGCTCGAGGATTGGAACATGCTTCAGCGCGGCGGCATGGAACACGAGGTCGGGCTTGAATTCGGCCATGATACGATGGATGCGGTCACGATCCCGAATATCGGCGATCCGGCCATCTATTAGCGTCCGCGTTTCCTGTGCCGCAAGCAGCTCTGTGATCGCATAGAGGGCGGGCTCGGAGTTCTCGATAATCAACAGCCGTGCCGCGCCGAACGTCACCACGCGGTCGCAGATTTCGGCACCGATCGAGCCGCCGCCGCCTGTTACGATCACGGCCTTGCCTTTTACCAGGACCTCGAGGCGTTCATAGTCGATATGCGCACTTGGTCTCAACAGAAGGTCCTCGACAGCAACAGCTGTCAGGCGCGGTACCTCGCCCCCTTGCAACGACGGCAGCCGGCTCACATTCAGCCGCAACCTCTTGGCGCGCGTCATCAGCGCCTCCGGATGCGACTCCGGCTCGAACGCCGACGGCGTCATCACCAAGCGAGAGATCGGCCTTTCCCGTCGCGCAAAATCCCGCACGACCTCCTCGAGATCATCCACCCCGCCCAGCACGGGGATACTTCGGATGGTGTGCCCGAAATCCGCCCTCGACGGCGACAGGATGCCGATCGGCCAAAGTTGTTTGACTGCACCGCTCTCGATGCCGCGCAACAAGACCTCGGCATCGGCCGCGCGCCCCACCAGCAACATCGGCGAGGCGCTCTCAGTTCGAGCATGGCGGCGCGCACGCGTATAGCGGAAGTACCGATAAGTTAAGCGCAGCACGCTGAGGGCTGCGATCTCAAGAAACCAGTACAGGACAATGGTGACGCGACCAAAGAAGAACGAGCTGCCTTCCTCCGACGGAGCAACGTAGATGTAGTCAAGCACCACCAGCGCAAGGGCAAGGATCGTCGCGGCTCGCACGATGTTGAGCGCATCTGGGAGCGATATGAACCGCCATTTCGTCGTGGTCAAATGCGAA
>JAHCKB010000106.1 GCA_026125985.1 Bradyrhizobium sp. | reverse complement strand
ATGTTGCACGAGCATCCGCGCGAGCGACTGGATCTGGACTTCATCAAACACCGCACCTCGGCGCCGTACTTGCTCGGCCGCTTCGGGTATTACATGCGCGATCCCGAAACCCGAAAGCCGTTGATCTGGGACGCTTTGACCGATAGCCCGGTGCCGTTCGATACGCCGGGCGCGGAACCGGTTCTGGAGGCGCCCTTCCTGGTGGAGAAAGGTCTCGAAATCGGGGCCGATGGCCAAGAATGGCACCACAAACCCGAACGGTGCATGTCGGCGTTCGAAAAACTAGTCGCGCACGTTGAGCCGTACTCTCCGCACTGGGCATCGAAGGTATGCGGCGTGCCCGTCAAGACCATCCGTCGTGTCGCCATCGACTTCCTGGAGCACGCCCGCATCGGTGAGACCATCGAAATCGAAGGCGAGACGCTGCCCCTGCGTCCGGTTTGCATCACCCTCGGCAAGACCGTCAACAACGGCTGGGGCGGCTATGAATGCTGCTGGGCCCGCACGCTGATTCCGTGCCTGCTCGGCGCGCTCGAGGTTCCCGGCGGCACGCTCGGCAGCACGGTGCGGCTCAATCGTCCTGCCGACAATCGCTGGTCGAGCATCAAGCCGGGGCCCGACGGTTTCATGGAATATCCCATGAATCCCACCAGCAAGGAGGGCTGGATTTCCCGCCCCCCGGTGCGCTCCGGACATCGCACGCTGGTGCCGCTGGTGGCCAATTCCGCCTGGAGCCAGGCGTTGGGGCCGACCCATCTCGCCTGGATGCAGCAGAGCGAGGATTTTGAGAATTTCCCGCATGCTTCCCCGCCTGACGTATGGTTCGTCTACCGCACCAATCCCGTCATTTCATTCTGGGACACCAAGCGGGTCGGCGAGGCGGTCGCCAATTTCCCGTTCACGGTCTGCTTTGCGCTGACGCGTGACGAGACCAATCACATGGCCGACGTGCTGCTGCCGGACTGCACCGATCTCGAAGGCCTTCAATTGCTACGGATCGGCGGCACCAAGTACATCGAGCAGTTCTGGGACTATCAGGGATTTGCGCTGCGCGATCCCGCCGTTATGCCTCAGGGCGAGGCGCGCGATTTCACCTGGATCGCAACCGAACTGGCGCGCCGCTCCGGCATACTCGAAGCCTACAATGCCGCCGTCAATCGCGGCGGTCATGGCGTCAGGCTGACGGGCAAGAACTACGATTTCTCGCTGGACGTCTCGGTGCCGCACAGCGTCGAGGAGATTTGGGACGCGACCTGCCGCGCGGCCAGCGCCGAGATCACGGACGGTCAATCGCAGGAAGGCCTCGCCTGGTTTCGCGAGCATGGATTCCGCGTCACGCGCTTCCCGCGACTGATGTGGTACCTGTACCCACGCCTCGTCGAACAGGGATTGCGCTTCGAACAGCCCTACCAGGAGCGGCTATTGCGTGTGGGCAAGGAGCTGGGCCGGCGCCTGCACGAGCAAGGCATCACCTGGTGGGACCGCCAGCTCGAGGAATATGAAGCGATTCCTCACTGGCGCGACCTCGGAAAATTGTGGGAAGACGCGCTCGCGCGGCATTTCAAGGTCGACATCTCGGACTATCCGTTCTGGCTCGTGACCTCGCGCAGCATGCAGTATTCGTGGGGCAACAATGTCGGTGTGCAGCTGATCAAGGAGGTTGCTGACAACGTCATCGGCCACGGCAGCGTGGTGATGAACGAGGCGGCGGCGGCCCGTATGGGCATCGAGGATGGCGATCGCATCGAGGTACGTTCGCCGCTCAATGCCACAGAAGGCCGCGTGGTGCTTCGGGAGGGCATCCGTCCGGACACGCTGCTGATCATCGGACAGTTCGAACACTGGGCGACGCCCTACGCCAAGGACTTCGACGCTCCCAGCATGAACGCGCTGGTGCCGATGCTGCTCGATCTCACCGATGCCACGGGTTCGGCGGCCGATCTCGTCAAGGTCAGGGTGACGAAACTGCGGGGCGCAGCATGACCCGCTGGGTGATGATCGCCGATCTGGAGCGCTGCGTCGGCTGCCAGACCTGCACGGCGGCGTGCAAGCACACCAATGCGACGTCGCCGGCGGTGCAGTGGCGCAGGGTGCTGGACGTCGAGGCGGGTTCGTACCCGGCGGTGTCGCGCACCTATGTGCCGGTCGGTTGTCAGCA
The DNA here is from genome assembly GCA_026125985.1 of Bradyrhizobium sp. Taxonomy (GTDB): domain Bacteria; phylum Pseudomonadota; class Alphaproteobacteria; order Rhizobiales; family Xanthobacteraceae; genus Bradyrhizobium. The sequence continues at coordinate 11,427 of JAHCKB010000106.1, read as the reverse complement.
TTGCGAAGATCCGCCCTGTATGGCGGTCTGCCCGTCGACGGCAACGCGCAAGCGGGCCGACGGTATCGTCACGATCGATTACGACATCTGCATCGGCTGCGCCTATTGCGATGTAGCCTGTCCATATCAGGCGCGTTTCAAGATTGACGCCGCCGATTACGCCTATGGCGCGGGCCGACAGATGCTTCACGAAGCCGAGCGGGAGGACCCCGCTCGTTTCGGGGTCGCGCAAAAGTGCACGTTCTGCGCAGATCGCATCGACTTTGGACTGGAGAACGGCGTCACTCCCGGTGTGGATCCGCGCGCGACCCCGGCCTGCGCCAATGCCTGCATCGCCAGCGCACTTCACTTCGGCGACCTCGACGATTCCTCGAGCAACGTTTCGAAGCTTCTGAAAGAGCACCGGCATTTCCGCATGCACGAGGAGATCGGCACGGGTCCGGGATTCTATTATCTCTACGCGCACGCCGGTTCGTCGCCGGATGCTGAGGAGCTCAGGCAGCAGCCTGCGCCGGTGACGTCATCGCGCATTCGTTCCCGCGGCGTCGAGCCATGGCACCAGAAGCATTGGGACTGGAAGGCCGCCGGAAACTTCCTGACCGGCGGTGCCGGTCCGGGCCTGTTTGCCGCGGCAGCCGTTGCTGCGGTTGCGGTCGGGCCGTCGATCCATCTCGGGCTGCTCGCCATGGCGCTGATCGGCATCGGCCTGCTGCTTGTCGTGATGAAAATCGGACGGCCGTTCCGGGCGGCCTCGGTGCTGCGTCAACCGCAACGCTCGTGGATGGCGCGCGAGGCATGGGTTGCCATGGCCTTCTTCCCGGTGGCGCTCGCGGCCGTGTGGACCGGCATGATGGTGCTTTGGCTTGCGGCTGCCGCACTCGCGCTTCTCTTCCTCTTCTGTCAGGGGATGATCCTGCGCGAGGCGAAGGGAATTCCGGCCTGGCGTGCGGGGCCGATCGTGCCGCTGATCGTCGCCACCGGTCTGACCGAAGGGGCGGGCCTGTTCCTTGCGGCTTGCGTCGTCATGCCGGCGCTCGCGCCGCTGGCGCGCGGGGCGGCGGTTGCCACCGTTGCGCTCGCAGCCGCACGGACGCTCGCCTGGATCGTCTATCGCAACGCGCTTGCGAGGGACGGTGCGCCGACCAGGGCGCTTGTCGTGCTCGACGACTACAGGCCGTGGCTGCTGATCGGCGGGCTCTTCGTGCCGGCCGTCGCCGCCACCGCCGCCATGCTGGTGCAGGCTTTTGCGGCGCCTTTGTTCCTCGTCGCCGGCCTCGCGGCCGCGACTGCAGGCCTGGGCTTCAAGTTCACGCTCATCACGCGCGCCGGTTACAATCAGGGCTTTGCGCTGTCGCACACGCCCGTGCGCGGCGCCGGCCACGCCGGTCCCCCGGTGAAGCCCGGTTGGACTCCCGCCATCACAACCGGGAGCCTCCCCTGGAGCGGCTGACAGCGAAACAGACGGGAGATCACGCCATGATCGGACGCAGTGCAGTGCATTCCGCTGAGGTCTTCATGTTCGACCCCGCTGCCGAGACGATGCCGCGCAAGTCGCTTGGCGCCCTTCAGCTCGAGCGACTGAAGCGTGTGCTGGGACATGCCTATGCCAATGTGCCGCACTATCGGCGCGGCTTCGACGCGGCCGGCGTCAAGCCGGAAAGCCTCGCGTCGCTCGCCGACATCGTCCGCTTCCCGTTCACACTCAAGACGGACCTGCGCGACAACTATCCCTTCGGGATGTTTGCGTTGCCGCGCCAGCAACTGGCGCGGCTGCATGCTTCCTCCGGAACTACCGGCAAGCCGACGGTGGTCGGCTACACCGGCGCGGACCTCGATCGATGGGCGGACCTGATGGCGCGGTCGCTCGGTTGCGCCGGCGCTGCGCCCGGCGACGTCGTGCACAATGCATACGGCTACGGTCTGTTCACCGGCGGTCTCGGCGCGCACTACGGAGCGGAGCGGCTCGGCTGCACGGTGGTTCCGATGTCAGGCGGCGGCACGGAACGGCAGGTGCAACTGCTCAACGACTTCGGCGCAAATGTCCTGTGTGCGACGCCATCCTGCGCGTTGAACATCGCCGAGGTGGCGGAAGCATCCGGCATTGACCTGCGCCGGTCGCCGTTGAGTTACGGCGTGTTCGGTGCAGAGCCCTGGAGCGAGGCGCTGCGCAAGGATTTGCAGGAGCGGCTCGGCATCAAGGCGGTGGATATTTACGGCCTGTCGGAAATCATGGGTCCGGGCGTCGCCTGCGAGTGCCATGTCGCACAGTCGGGTCTTCATGGATGGGAGGACCATTTCCTGTTCGAGGTCGTCGACCCTGAGACGCTGGTGCCCAAACAGTTCGGCGAGGTCGGCGAACTCGTCATCACGACGCTGACCAAGGAAGCGCTGCCGATGATCCGTTACCGGACGCGTGACATCACGCGGCTGGACGACACGCCCTGTGCCTGCGGCCGTACGCACCTCCGTATCATGCGGGTGACCGGACGCGATGACGACATGCTCATCATCCGCGGGGTCAACGTTTACCCGTCGCAGGTCGAGGCGGTGCTTGTCGGCTTTCCCGGACTATCGCCGCACTACCAGATCGTGCTCACGCGAGCCGGAGCGCTCGATGCCATGACGGTGGAAGTCGAGTTGGCGCCGGGAGCGGCGGATGACGATGGAGCGCGTGAACGCAAGGCGGCCGAGGTTCGCCATCACATCAAGTCTATGATCGGCGTGACCTGCGACATCGCGGTCAAACGGCAAGGCGAGGTGCCGCGGTCACAGGGCAAGGCGGTGAGGGTCAAGGATCAGCGAAAAGCGCCGAACTGAGTGCGCAGCGACGTTCACTCCTGAGATGCGGGAGGGTCCGGGTCATCGGCCCACGACTCCGACGGCTTCGGATAGCGGCGCAGCAGCCTGTGCACCAGATTGACATGCTCGGCTTCTTCTTCGACCAGTTCCTCCGCCAGCGCTTTTACCCTAGGGTCCTTCGCCGTTTCCACGATGCGGGTGAAATAGGCGAGTGCGCGCTCTTCGCCGGCGAGCGAGAGCTGCAGGGCGTGCCAGGGCGTCATCAGGTAGTGCGCGTCGTCGATTTCGGCTTCTTCCGGACTTCCCACGCGTCCGAATCTCGCGATCTGGCGCGCGTGGCTGACGACGTCGAAATCGCCTGCGAGACGCCGGATTTCCTCGCCGTGGATCTCTTCCGCCCGGGCGAGATCGCGAAAGATCTTCACCAGCTCGGTATTGTTGTGGGCGTCCATCTGATCGGCGAGCACCTTGTAGCGTTCGACTGCGTCGTTCTCGATCTGATAGGCGACCGCCAGGAGATCGTTCAGGTTGGAAATTTTCGGCTGCTCCGACGATTTGCTCATAGCTCGAAATCTTTCTCCAGCTCCGACAACTCGACACCGGCGCCCCCGATCGCGGGTTGAAGCGGCGGGCGATGGCCGCGGTAGAGGATGCCGATATTGAAGCCGTCATCCGTCATCAGCCGGCGTGCCGCCTTGCCCTGATCGCTCGTCTCAGGCACGGAAGCCGGGCGCACCATCTCCTTCCAGTCCTTCTCGTCGGGACGGAATGTCACGCAAGGGCTCAGGACCTCGACGAAGGAGAATCCGGGGTGCCGGATGGCTTCCGCGAGGATGTCGGCAGTTTCGTTCGGCGCGCCGGAAAAGCAGCGGGCGATGAAGTTTGCGCCCGAGGCGAGCGCGACGACGAGCGGATGGAAAGGCGCAACGCCGGTGCCGCCCGGCGTCAATGCGGTGTCGAATTCCGGCTCGGTGGTCGGCGAGGGCTGACCCTTGGTCATGCCGTAGATGCGGTTGTCCATCACCACATAGGTCATGTCGATGTTCCTGCGGCATGCATGCAGGAAGTGATTGCCGCCGATCGAGTAGCCGTCGCCGTCGCCACTGGCGACGATCACGGTGAGATCGGGTCGCGTCACCTTCAGGCCCGCAGCGAGCGCCAGCGAGCGGCCGTGCACGCCGTGGAACCCGTAGCAGTTGGTATAGGCGGGAATTCTCGACGAGCAGCCAATGCCGGAGACGACGGCAATGTTTTCGGACGGCAGGCCGAGTTGCGCGAACGCGCGGGTGAACGACATCAGCACGTGATAGTCGCCGCAACCGGGGCACCAGATCGGCTTCAGTTCGGATTTATAATCCCCCGGCTTGCAGGCGTGGCGCGTAGTGGGGCCTGACATCGTCATCTCCAGTCGATGATGGCGCGGTGAATTTCGCCGGCCGTAATGGGCAGCGGTCCGGGGCGGTTGAGCGCGCGGGTCTTGGCCGGCAAGTCGTAATGCGCCCGCAAGTAGCGCAGAAACTGACCGCTGTGGGTTTGCTCGACGACCAGGAGCCGCGCGATGCCTTCAAGCGCGGCCGCGAATCGTTCCGGTTGCACGGGCGACAGCAGGCGAGGCGCAATCAGGCGCACGTTCAATCCGTCGGCGGCCGCACGGGCCGCCGCTTCCCGCGCGGCGCCGGTAAGCGAGCCCCAGGTGACGATTGCGATATCGCCGGTTCCCTCGATGCTTGCCCAGTGGTCGCCGTAGTTGAAGCGCTCGAGCTTGTCGCGCCGCTTGTCGAGCTGGGCCAGATGGTCGGCAGCGCCGCTGGTCGGAATGCCGCGCTCGGTATGGGTCAATCCGTCGGCCGTGTACTGACCGCCCGGCATTCCCGGAAGGGCCATGGCCGAAATGCCGCCGGGCGCCATCGCATATCGCTTGTAGCCGCCGGAGATGCTGGTTGCGACCGATCTTGCGCCGATGAACGCTACGTCGGCCGGCCGCTCGATGGCGGCTCGTGACTGTCCCATGAACTGGTCCGACAGGACGATGGCGGGCGACTGCAGCGCCTCGGCGAGATAGGTCGCCCATTGCGTCGTGAACAGGCTGTCGCTGACCGACTGCGGCGCCAGTACGAGGTGTGGCGCGTCGCCGTGCAGGCCGTAGATGGCGATGTTCAGATCGGTTTGCTCGGATTTCGTGGGAATACCGGTGGAAGGACCGCCGCGCATGACGTCGATGACCACGATCGGTATCTCGGCGGCGGTGGCGAGCCCGATGGCCTCGATCATCAGCGAGAGCCCCGGACCCGATGTCGCCGTCAGCGACGGTGTGCCGCCATACGAGGCGCCGATGATCATGTTGATTGCGGCCAGTTCGTCCTCGGCCTGCAGCAGGACGCCGCCCACCTTGGCCAGGTTGGGCGACAGCCATTCCAGGATCTCCGTCGCCGGCGTGATCGGGTAGGCGGCCGCAAAACGTACGCCGCCGCGAATGGCGCCGAGTGCGGCCGCCTCATTGCCGGATAGCAGCCATCTTCGGACCTCGCCTGGAACCGGCTTCTCCAGTTGCGCCTCGAACCTGACGCCCTTGGCCGCCTCGAAGCCGGCCTTGATTCCCGCGCGGCTGGCTTCCATGGCGCTGGTTCCCTTGCCGCCCAGCCGTTTGGCGATCAACGCAAACACCTGCTCGACACCAAAGCCAAGCAACCGGCTGGCGATGCCAAGCGCGATCATGTTGGGCCGCCCGCCGGAGATCGACTTGGCAATTTCCTTCATTTCGATCTCGACGACGCGAGCGCCGGATTCCGTCACCATCGGCGGCGGTTCCCCGCCGCGCGGGTCGCTGATCACCAGGGTCTGCGGCCCGGCCTTGATTTCACTGCCGAAACGATGCGCGTTCAGCCAGTCGATACCGATGATGAGGTCGAACTGGTCCGGCAGGCAGTCGACCGGATGGGTTGCCAGTCGCAGGAGCCCCGCCGCCTCGCCACCGCGGATCTGCGGACCCAGGGTCCGCGTAAACAGCCCGTGCCACCCGGCAGCGCTGGCCGCTTCGAGCAGCAGGTTCACCGTTGTCAGGGCGCCGGCGCCGCCGCTGCCGACGATCGCGATCGAGATGCTCGACGAAGCCGTCATGCGCTGCCTCCTGATCGGGGCTGTTTCCGCCCAATATGTATTTAAGTACTAGAATGCGTTTTTTTGGGCTGCCTTGACGTCAGTCAAGGCGTCATGGGGGTTGCCGGTCCCAGAATGACAAAAAGCTGGCCGTTGCGAACGGCCGACGGGAGCGATCCAACCGGAGGAAGGACGCATGAGCGCCAGGCCAGTGCGGTGGGTGATGACGGGCTCCGGCGAGCCTCTGGTCCCGACCGAGTTCGATATCGCAACTCCGGCCGTCGATGAGGTCGTGGTCGAAATCGCCGGCTGCGGCGTATGCCATACCGATCTGGGCTATTATTACGATGGCGTGCGTACCAAGCACGCCCTTCCGCTGGCGCTCGGTCATGAGATCAGCGGGCGCGTCATCGAGGCGGGTGCGGACGCACTCTGGTACATCGACAAGGCCGTGATCGTGCCGGCGGTGATTCCTTGCGGCAAATGCGATGCATGCCGCCGGGGCAAGGCGACCATCTGTCCCAACCAGAAGATGCCGGGCAACGACATTCATGGCGGCTTTGCCACCCACATCACCGTGCCGGCGCAGGGACTTTGCGTGGTCGATGAGCGGCGCCTCGCTGCGGTCGGTATCGAACTGGCCGATCTGTCTGTCATCGCCGATGCGGTGACGACGCCTTACCAGGCGGTTGTGCAGGCCGGCGTCAAGAAGGGCGATCTCGTTGTCGTCAACGGCGTCGGCGGTGTCGGCGGCTACGCCGCACAGATCGCGGCCGCGCTCGGCGGGATCGTCATCGCGCTCGATGTCAACGAGGACAAGCTTGCCGCGATTTCCGGACCCGGCATCGCGCTGGCGCTCAATGCCAGGCAGATGACGCCGCGCGACATCAAGGCAACCATCCAGGAATATGCCAAGCGGCACGGCCTGCCGCAGACCGAGTGGATCATCTTCGAATGTTCCGGCACGCGGGCCGGGCAGGAGACCGCCTTCAGCCTGATCAATCACGGAGCCACCATGGCCGTGGTGGGATTCACGATGGCCAAGGTGGAAATCCGGCTCTCCAACCTCATGGCTTTCCATGCGCGCGCGATCGGCAACTGGGGATGCCCGCCCGATCTTTATCCCGATGCGCTCGAACTCGTCATGGATGGCCGCATCAAGGTCGGCCAGTTCGTCGAGAAGCACCCGCTCAAGGAGATCAATCAGGTGTTCGAGGCGGCTCATGCCGGTGCGCTGAAGCGCCGGGCCGTACTCGTTCCCGAACTGTGAGGATCATCGCATGACCGCCAAAGCCGCCCGCGCCGTTGCCGCACAGAGCCATGAAGCCAAGGATCACAACCTGGTTTCCGACGCCGTGCGCGCCTCCATTTGCAGCGAAGTGCGCTATGAGAAACGTCCGGTGAAGGGGACTGACGGCAAGCCGGTGGCCGGCCTGTTCAACGCCTGGATCACGCTGGACAACCAGAGCCAGTTCAACTCCTACACGACCGAGATGGTGAAGGCGACGATCCTGGCATTTCGCGCCGCCAGTGCCGCGCGCGACGTTGTGGCGGTGGTTTTCACGGGCGCAGGCGACAAGGCGTTCTGTACCGGCGGCAACACCAAGGAATATGCCGAGTACTATGCCGGCAATCCCCAGGAGTACCGGGGCTACATGCGGCTGTTCAACGACATGGTCTCGGCCATCCTCGGCTGCGACAAGCCAGTGGTGTGCCGGGTGAACGGCATGCGAATCGGCGGCGGTCAGGAAATCGGCATGGCCTGCGACTTCTCGATTGCGCAGGATCTCGCCCGCTTCGGCCAGGCCGGGCCCAAGCACGGCTCGGCGCCGATCGGCGGGGCCACCGACTTCCTGCCCTACATGATCGGCTGCGAGCAGGCGATGGTGTCGGGCCTGCTGTGCGAACCGTTCTCTGCGCACAAGGCCTACCGGCTCGGCATCGTCAACGACATTGTCCCGGCGCTCAAGGTCGACGGAAAATTCGTCGCCAATCCGGCGGTCTGCACCGACCGGTTCCTCGACGAGTACGGCCGCATCATCCATGGCGAGCCGAAGACGGGTTCGGCGGCGGCCGAAGGGCAGGCGCTGCTGAAGCGGGGCTCCGTCGACCTCAGCCTGCTCGACGAAAAGGTCGAGGCGCTCTGCACCAAGCTGCTCTACACCTTCCCGGAATGCACGACCAAGACCGTGGAGGAGCTGCGCAAGCCCAAGCTCAACGCCTGGAACAGCAACAAGGAGAACTCCCGCGACTGGCTCGCGCTTAACATGATGACCGAGGCGCGCGCGGGCTTCCGCGCCTTCAATGAGGGTACGCGCGAAACCGGCAGGGAGATCGATTTCGTCGCGTTGCGGCAGGCGCTCGCGGCGAATGCGCCGTGGACGGACGAACTCACCGAAAGCATTCAGCCGAGGGCGAGGGGATAGTGGTGGCCGAGCCGCTCAAGATCTGGTCCGAGTCGGAAGGCCGGTTGCTGCGGCTGCGGCTCAACCGGCCGAAGGCCAATCTCATCGACGCCGCCATGATCGCTGCGCTCGACGCGGCGTTGGCCGGGCACGAGAGAGACGACGGGCTCGGTGCGGTTCTGCTCGATGCCGAAGGACCGCATTTCAGCTTCGGCGCCAGCGTCGAGGAACACTTACCAGAGCAATGCGCGGCGATGCTGGCCGGGCTCCATGCGCTCGTCGCGCGCATGATCGAATTTCCGGTCCCGCTCCTGGTCGCGGTGCGCGGACAGTGTCTCGGCGGCGGTCTCGAAGTTGCGCTCGCCGGTCACCTGCTGTTCGCAGCCCCCGACGCCGCGCTCGGTCAGCCCGAAATGAAGCTCGGGGTGTTTGCGCCGGCGGCGAGCTGCCTGCTTCCGGAACTGGTCGGCCCGCAGCGCGCACTCGACCTGCTGGTCTCCGGCCGCAGCATCACCGGCGCCGAGGCGGCTGCGATGGGCATTGCGAGCGAGGCTGCAGCCGATCCCGAGCGCGCCGCGCTGGCCTATTTCGAGGAACATCTGAAGCCAAAGAGCGCGAGCTCGCTGCGCTACGCGGTCAAGGCCGCGCGGCTCGACTATGTCGCACGTGTCAAGGACAAGATCCGCACGGTTGAACGGCTCTATCTCGAGGAACTGATGGTCACCCACGATGCCGTGGCTGGCCTCGAGGCATTCATCGCAAAGAGGCCGCCGCAATGGCTACATCGTTGAATTCTTCGGCCACGGCCGATTACGTCGCGCGCGCCACTGCACTGTTCGAGGATCTCTCCTTCGGTGCAGCCCGCGCATGGAAGGACGCGGAGCCCGGCCGCAGGGTGGTCGGCTACATGCCGATCTATGTGCCGCGCGAGCTCATTCATGCCGCCGGCATGTTGCCGCTCGGCATCGTGGGCGGCGGCGACCAGCTCGAGGTGATCCACGGCGACGCCTATTACCAGAGCTATATCTGCCGTATTCCGCGCTCGACCATCGAGCTCGGGGTGTCGGGCCGGCTGGATTTCGTCGACGGCATGCTGTTTCCGTCGATTTGCGATGTGATCCGCAATCTGTCCGGCATGTGGAAGCTGATGTTTCCGAAGGTCTACTCGCGCTATTTCGACGTGCCGCAGAACTACAGGGATGACATCGGGGGCAACTTCTACGTCAACGAACTCGCCGAACTCAGGCATGATCTCGGCGAGCTCCGCGGCAAGCCGATCACCGACGACGAGCTGCGCGGTTCGATTTCGGTTTACAACGAGAACCGGTCGCTGATCCGCGAGCTGTACGCGCTTCGCGCCGAGCTTCCCTGGCAGGCGCCTGCCGCCGAAGTCTACCTGATGGTGCGGGCGGGCCTGCTGCTTCCGGTCGAGGAGCACAGCGCCTTGCTGCGCGGCTATCTTGCCGCTGCCCGGGCAGAGGAGCGGCCGATGCGCGACAATTGCCGCGTCGTGCTTACGGGGATGTTCTGCGAGCAGCCGCCGCTCAATCTCATCAAGTCTCTGGAGTTGTCCGGCTGCTACGTCGTCGACGACGACCTGTTGCTGGTGACGCGCTGGCTCGTCGGTGACGTCGCGATCGAGGGCGATCCGCTGCGAAATCTCTCCAACGCCTTCCTGCATCATTCCGAGTCGACGGCGGCCAAGTACGAGCCAAACCAGAAGGAGAAGGGCCAGCATCTCGTTCGCTCGGTCAAGCGGACCGGGGCGGAGGGCGTCATCTTCGCCGCGCCGAGCTTCTGCGATCCTGCGCTGCTGGAGCGGCCGATGCTCCAGCACGTGCTCAAGGAGGCCGGCATTCCCTACATCGCGTTCAAATACGCCGAGAACTCGGGCCAGATGCAGCCGATTCGCGAACAGGCTGGCACTTTCGCGGACTCGATCAAACTATGGAGCGCAGCATGACGACAGCAAAGGCCGCAACGCCCAGGGCGGCGGTAAAGGCGCCGGCAAAGGAAGTCATCAAGGACGCTTCGATGCTGAAGCAGAAGGAGATGATGGCGGCGCATTACGATCGCCTGACGAGCGCGCCGGAAACGGGCGCCAAGGTGGCGGCTACTTTCGTCCCCGGCAATCTCAACGAGTTGGTGATGTGCTTCGATCTCGTCAACAACCTGCCCGAGGTCAACGCCATCCAGAACGGGTTGCGCCGGGTCAGCGGCAGCTACGTGCTGGAAGCGGAAAAGATCGGGCATTCCGAGGACGTCTGCACTTACGTGAAGTCCGACATCGGAATGATGGCGAAGGGTAACCTGGCGCCAAACGGAAAGAAGTTCCCCAACCCCGACGTGTTGCTGCTCTCCTACACCGGCTGCTTCACCTTCATGAAGTGGTTCGAGCTGCTGCGCGAACAGTACAAGTGCGAGACGATCATGTTGCACACGCCCTACATGGGCGACGGCAAGATCACCAAGGGCATGATCGACTACATGGTCAAGCAGCTTCGGGAAGAGGTGATTCCGACGCTCGAACGGGTTTCCGGCGTCAAGTTTGATATCGACCGGCTGCGTGAACATCTGAAGAAGTCGAGCAAGGCCGAGGACGATCTCGTACGCGTGTTGCAGAGCGCCAAGGCGAAGCCGTCACCGATCGACGCCTATTTCGGCGGCATCTACTATATCGGGCCGATCTTCGGTGCATTCCGCGGTACCGACGATGCGATCGACTACTACCGCTTCCTGCGAGAGGAGGTTGAGGATCGCATGGCGAAGGGGCAGGGGCCGGTGACGCCGGACGGCGACATGGGCAAGGAGAAATACCGGCTCGTCGTGGAAGGACCACCGAACTACACCAGCTTCCGCCAGTTCTGGAAGATGTTCTACGACGAGGGTGCGGTCGTTGTTGCCTCCAGCTACACCAAGGTCGGCGGGACCTATGATTTCGGCTTCCGCCACGATCCCAGCAGGCCGCTGGAGTCGCTGGCCGAGTACTGCCTCGGCGTCTACACCAATCGAAGCCTGCCGATGCGCATCGACATGCTCGTCAACTATATCAACGAATACGAGGCCGATGGCCTTCTGATCAATTCGATCAAGAGCTGCAACAGCTTCTCGGCAGGACAACTCCTGA
>JAHCKB010000105.1 GCA_026125985.1 Bradyrhizobium sp. | reverse complement strand
GGTCCGTGGACCGAGCGCGCTGGCAGGCGTTTCCGCTCGGATTGTCGATGGTCGGTGAGATGATCGAGGGCGTGGTGGCGTCGGGAGCCGGCACGGAGCGCCGCCAACTGCTCGACCGGCTGACATCGGTCGTTCTCTCGGTCCTCGACCGCTATCCGGTCTCGCCGTCGATCGGCGAGGAGGCCTGGCAGGAGGCGCGCCGTGAACTGGCCCACCGGCTCGACCTCGTGGGAGGGCATGCCCCCAAACGCGTCATGGACATTCCGGACGCGCTCGCCAAGGCCTACTTCGACACGATGCCAATTCATGAGAAACTGCGCGGCCGCGATTTCGGGACCACGCGCAATTATCTCAGCGTATGCCTATGCAACATCCATGACGAATTTGTCGCCCGGGCGGACGTTGCGGCGCTGCGGCAGGCGTTGAGTTCGGGCGATAAGGCGTAGCCGCACGCAGGCGGTGACGATGGGCGGGGGAGGCAAGATGGATCGTCCGAAGGGGAGCGCGCCGCTTCTGGCCCTCGATGCGGTCGTCATCGATACCGAAACGACAGGGCTCGATCCGCGAAAAGCCCGGGTGATCGAGCTCGCGGCCGTGCGGCTTTCGGCCGGCAAGCTCGTCGAAGAGAATCCATTTCGTGAGTTGATACGACCGGGCAACGAATCCATTCCGCCGGCGACGACGGCGATTCACGGCATCGATGACGCCGCGGTGGCGGGGGCGCCTTCCTTTGCGGAAGTCTGGCCGCGTTTCAGGGACTATCTCGGCCCGTCGGTCCTGATCGGGCACACCGTCGGCTTCGATCTTGCCGTCTGCAAGCGCGAGTGCGACCAGGCGCGGCTGCCCTGGTTGCGACCGCGGACGCTCGATACGCGATTGCTGGCCGAGATCGCCGCGCCGACGCTGGCGGGATACACGCTGGAAAAACTGGCCGCCTGGCTCGGCATCGAGGTGACGGACCGGCACCGGGCGCTCGGCGATGCGGTCACCACGGCGCGCGTGTTCCTGGCGCTTGTTCCGAAATTGCGCGATCACGGCATCCGTACGGTGGCGGAGGCGGAGCGGGCATGTCACGCGCTGACCTCCGTACTGGACGATCAGGTTCGATCCGGCTGGGTGGAGCCGGTGGAGCCTCCGTCGCGGGTCGATGCCGAGCGGACTCTGCGGCGCTACGACACCTATGCATTCCGCCGCCGCAACCGCGACATTATGCGGACTCCCGTCGTCTTCGTCTCGCCCGACATCTCTGTGGCGGACGCCATCGCCAGGGCGGGGCGGGACAAGATCTCCTCGCTCTATGTCGCCGACGCGCCGGTCGCGGACGAGCACATCAAAGCGGCCGATGCAGGCATTGTGACCGAGCGCGATATGCTGCGGGCGATCGACCGCCACGGCGCCGATGCGCTCAAATTGCCAGTTGGGCAGATCGCGGCGCGTCCTCTGATCACCGTTCCTGCGGAGGCATTTCTCTATCGCGCGATCGGTCGGATGAGTCGCCACAAGGTGCGTCATCTCGGCGTCGTCGACGAAGGCGGCCACGTGGTCGGGGCATTGTCGGCGCGAGACCTGCTTCGGCTGCGCGCGGGCGAGGCCGTCTCGCTCGGTGACGAGATCGACGATGCGCAGGACGCGCAGGGGCTTGCCGTTGCCTGGGCCAAGCTGCCGCATGTTGCTGAATCGCTGCTGGAAGAGGGCCTGTCGGGGCGCGAGATTGCCGAAGTCATTTCCCGCGAACTTGGCGCGCTTTCGCGTCAGGCGGCGGTGCTTGCGGAGCGGATCATGAGAGATGCGGGGCAGGGCGCTCCGCCCGTGCCCTATTCCCTGATCGTCCTGGGATCCGCGGGCCGCGGCGAAAGCCTGCTGGCGATGGATCAGGACAATGCCGTCATCTTCGAGCAGGGCGAACCTGACGGTCCCGAAGATCGCTGGTTTTCCGTGTTCGGCGGGCATGTGGCCGACATCCTGCACTCGGCCGGCGTTCCCTACTGCAAGGGTGGTGTGATGGCGAAGAACGCCGCCTGGCGCGGCTCTGTCGCCACCTGGCTTTCCCGTGTCGAGCACTGGATATCGCGTTCCAGTCCCGCCGACCTGCTGTCGGTCGACATCTTCTTCGATCTGCGCGCCGTCCACGGCGACGGCAATCTCGCCTTGAAGGTGAGGCAGGCAGCCTTTGCTGCAGCGGACGGGCAGGCGGCTTTCGCCAAGCTTCTCGTCGATGCCGTGCGAATTCCGAGCAGCCTCGGGATGTTCGGCGGCATCCGCACGACGGCTGGACGCATCGATCTCAAGGCCAGCGGGCTGTTCGGTGTGGTGGCTGCGGCGCGGGCCATGGCGATACGCTACCATGTGATGGATCGGTCGACGCCCGGCCGCCTCGCGGGGGTCAAGGCTCTGGTTCACGCCAGCGAGAGAGATCTCGATGCATTGGTGGATGCGCACGCGGCGTTTCTGGATCTGATAGCCGCGCAGCAGGTCGAAGATGCCGCCAATGGGTTGCCGCCTTCCAATTCGGTTGCCGTCAAGCGATTATCGGCGCGCGCTAACGATCGATTACGTGCGGCGCTGCAGGCGGTGGCGCATATCGATGACCTCGCGCGCGACCTTCTGTTCCGGCACTGAAGACGCGGGCCTGGTTCCGGCGATGTCTGCGCAGTGCCGGCGGCGACCATGATGCGATGCACAAGAACGCGGTTAACCGGTTCTGCGTCAAGAGATATTGCGTGCTTGCATACGGGCGTGGGGCAGGGGACAATTACCGGTAAACTCGCCTGTCAGCCCGTTCGTGCCGAGGGCATGCGTTTGGACGCAAAACACGCCTATGACCGCCAATAACCGCCTCGTCATTGCCGATGATCATCCGTTGTTCCGCGATGCGTTGCGGCAGGCGGTTGCGAGCGTCGTGGCGTCGGCAGAAATCGGCGAAGCGGGGTCGTTCGACGAACTGACGGCGCTGCTTGAGCGGGACTCCGAAGTCGACCTGATTTTGCTCGACCTCACCATGCCCGGGATTTCGGGCTTCTCCGGCCTGATCTATCTGCGTGCGCAATACCCGGCGATCCCCGTGGTGGTGGTCTCCGCCAGCGACGACAATGGCACCGTCCGCCGCTCGCTGGATTTCGGTGCTTCCGGCTTCATCCCGAAACGCTTCGGCGTCGACACCCTGCGCGACGCCATCACCAGGGTAATGGACGGCGACGTCTTCATTCCGCCGGACACCGACCTGTCTTCGGCGACCGATCCCGACATGACGCGGCTGCGCGACCGGCTGGTGACGCTGACGCCGCAGCAGGTGCGGGTGCTGATGATGCTGTCCGAGGGGCTGCTCAACAAGCAGATCGCCTACGAACTCGGCGTCTCCGAGGCGACCATCAAGGCGCATGTATCGGCGATTCTGCAGAAGCTCGGCGTCGAAAGCCGGACGCAGGCCGTGATTGCGGCTTCCAAGATCGCCGGCGGCCAGTGGCGGCAGGGAACGCCGACCACCTGACAGGCAACATCATTCCCGGGCAATGACTGCGGCCGCTATTCGGCTGCCACCATCTGCTGGGTACGCCACTGCCCAAGCACGGCGCGTAGCGAGGCCGGCTTCACCGGCTTGTTCAGGATGGCGATGTTCTCTTCGCGGGCCGCAGCGCGCACGTTGGGGCTGCGGTCGGCGGTGATCAGGGTCGCCGGAATATGCTCGCCGAATCGACGGCGAATCTCGCGGATCGCCGCGACACCGTTGCCGCGGTCGAGGTGATAGTCGACCAGAAGCCCGGTGACCCGGCCGCCGACATCCTCCATTGCTGCCATCGCAGCTTCCGGATCGGTGACCGCAATGACCTCGGCATCCCAGCCGGTCAACAGGGTCTTCATGCCGTTGAGGATGGCCCTGTCGTTCTCGATGCAGACGATCAGCGCGCCGCTCATCGGCGTCCGTGAAGGCGTCGTGCTGATGACGGCCGCGGTATGGTTGATCGCCGCGGCCACCGGCACGGTCACGGAAAAAACCGAGCCGCCACTGGCCACGGGATCGATGGCGATGCCATGGTTGAGCACGCGCGCCAGCCGCTCCACGATCGAGAGACCGAGGCCCAGGCCGCGCGCAATCCGCGCGCCCTGTTCGAGGCGGTGAAATTCCTTGAAGATCTCGATGCGCTTGGCTGCGGGAATGCCGACGCCGGTGTCGTAGACGCCGATCTTCAGCGACTGGCCGTGCCGGCGGCATCCGACCAGCACGCGGCCACGCAGGGTATACTTGATGGCGTTGGAGATGAAGTTCTGCAGCAGCCGGCGCAGCAGCGCCCGGTCGGACTGCACCGGCAGCGAGCAGGGTACGAAAATCAGCTCCAGCCCCTTGGCGTTTGCGATCGGGGTGAACTCGATCTCCAGCGAGCGCATCAGGTCGGCCATCTTGAAGCTGGAAATCGACGGCGTCATGGCGCCGGCATCGAGGCGGGAGATGTCGAGCAGGGCGCCGAGGATTTCCTCCATCGCCTCAAGCGAGTCGTCGATGTTCTCGGCCAGCCTGGCATCGTCGCCGCCGCTCTGCTTCTCGACCAGGCTCGTCACATAGAGTCGCGCTGCATTGAGCGGCTGCAGGATGTCGTGGCTTGCCGCGGCGAGGAACCGCGTCTTGGAATTGTTGGCGTCCTCTGCTGCGATCTTGGCCAGGGCCAGCTCGGAGTTGAGCTGGGTCAATTCCTCGGTGCGGTCGCGGACCCGCTTCTCCAGCGTGGCGTTGGCGCGCTCCAGCGCCTCTGCCGCCTCGAAGCTCGGCGTGACGTCGGTGAAGGTGATGACGAGGCCTGAGCCCGGCATTCGGTTGGTGCGTACCTCGATCACCGTGCGACGGTCGGCAAAGCGCTCCAGATAAGGCTCGCCTTCGCGGGTGTAGGCAGCCAGCCGCTTCTGCAGCAGCGCCTCGGTATCGCCGTTGTCGGGGGGATAGACCGCGCCCAGATATTCGAGGATTTCCGTCAGGGGCATGCCGAGCTGCACGAGGTGCGGCGGCAGCGCGAGGATCTCGCCGAAATGCCGGTTGGAGCAGATCAGTTGCAGGTCTGCGTCGAACACGGCGATGCCCTGTCGCACATGGTTGAGCGCGGTCTGCAGGATTTCGCGATTGAAATGCGCCGCCGCATGGGAATCGTCGAGCAGCTTGAGGGCGGCCTTGGCGGACACCGCACGCTTGCGCAGCAGGAGCGACATCACCAGGCGCGAGGAAGCGGCGCCTATCGACGAAGCGATCAGGCGCTCGGCGTGCTGCAGCAATTCGAAATCGGCCGCAGCCGAAGGTTCCAGATTGCCGGGATGGCGGGCGGCGAAGGCCTCGAAGGCCTGGTTCGCGCGCTCCTGGCCGAGATACTGCGCGACCGTGCTCTGGATGTCCTGCACCGTGACCGTTGAGCGCCAGCGCCGGAAGGTCGGCGTGATTGGCGCTAGCGTCCTGGGCACGAACACATCTGCCTGCAGATGTTCTATGGCCGACGGCCCCCGCGCCAGCGACAGCGCGATGTAGGTGAGAACGTTGAGCGAGAGGCTCCACAATACGCCATGCAGCAGCGGCGGCAGGTCGGCGCCGAACAGGGCTCGTGGACGTAGTGCCTCGATGCCGAACGGGCCGTGTTGCAGCACCATCAGGCCGCCAGAGCTGCCCTCGAGGAAGCTCGGAATGAACAGCGTATAGGCCCAGATCGCGAAGCCGACCAGCAGGCCGCCCATGGCTCCGCGCGCCGTGGCCTTCCGCCAGAACAGGCCGCCGAAGAAGGCGGGCGCAAGCTGCGCGACCGCTGCGAACGAAAGCAGCCCGATCGCCGCAAGCTGGGTATTGCCCAGCGCGCGATAGTAGAGATAGGCCATCACCATGATGGCGAAGATGGCGAGCCGCCGCACCCGCAGCAGGAAGTCCGAGAAACCCTGGCCCTCGCTGCGCAACTCGCCGCTGCGCGGCAGCACCAGCGGCAGCACGATGTCGTTCGACACCATGATCGACAGGGCCACGCATTCCACGATCACCATGGCGGTGGCGGCCGAAAGGCCGCCGACGAAGACCATGACGCTCAGCAGCTGGGACTTGCCCTCCATCGGCAACGCCAGCACGAACATGTCGGGATCGACCGCGCCGAACGGGAAAATCACCAGGCCCGCGATCGCAATCGGCACTACAAACAGGTTGATGGCGACGAGATAGAGCGGAAACAGCCAGCGTGCACGGCCGACCTCGGCGTCGGTCGAATTCTCGACCACGCTGACATGGAACTGGCGCGGCAGCAGCATGATCGCGAAGAACGACAACAGCGTCATGGTCAGGAAGTTGCCGGTCGACATCTGGTAGTCGACGACCCGCACCGCCTCCGGCGTCTTCATCGCCCGCTCGATCAATTCATGCGGCGAGAACATCCAGAAGGTAACGAAGATGCCGACGGCGAGGAAGGCCACCAGTTTGACGATGGATTCGGTGGCGACCGCCAGCATCAGGCCGTGCTGATGCTCGGTGGCATCGGCCTGGCGCGTGCCGAACAGCACAGCGAACACGGCCATCGCCAGCGTCACCACGAGCGCGATGTCGCCGATGATCGGGACCTGGGAGAGCAGCCTGTCCTCGCTCAGAATCGTCTCGAGCGAGGACGACATCGCCTTGAGCTGCAGGGCGATGTAGGGCACCGAACCCACGATCGCGATCAGCGCCACGGTGGCGGCGACGGCCTGGCTCTTGCCGTAGCGGGCGGCGATGAAGTCGGCGATCGAGGTGATGTTCTGCGACTTGGCGAGCTGGATCACCCGGCGTAGCAGCGGCGTACACAGGCCGACCATCAGGATCGGGCCGGCATAGATCGCGAGAAACTCGATGCCGGTGCGGCTGGCGAGGCCGACCGATCCGAAGAAGGTCCACGAAGTGCAGTAGATCGCCAGCGACAGCGGGTAGATCAGCGCGCTCGCCCGGCTGCGCTTGAACGGCGACAGCCGGTCGCCAAGGCTTGCGACCAGGAACAGGAGGCCAATGTAGCCGAAGGCAGCTACGATCACGCCCCAGTCGTGCAGCATCGCTCTTCAACCTCCCTCGGGCGGCCGGTGTGGGCTGCCACAGGGAGCAGTATAGACGCATCGGGCCGGCGGCGCACCGCGCGGCCGGCCCGATTTCGGCTTTGGAAGCAGAGTTAAGGTTATTCGGCCGCCAGCGACTTCTGGTTCAGCGGCAGGGAGAGGCGCTCCCAGACCTGCAGCAGCGCCTCGGCGAGCTGATCGATCAGGACGTCGTCGTGATAGGGCGAGGGCGTAATGCGCAGCCGCTCCGTCCCCTTGGCGACCGTCGGATAGTTGATCGGCTGGATATAGATGCCGTGCTCCTCCAGCAGCAGGTCGGAGGCCTGCTTGCATTTCTCGGGATCGCCGACGAACAGCGGCACGATGTGGGTGTCGCTGGACATCACCGGAAGGCCCGCGGCGTTCAGAATTGCCTTCAGACGGGCGGCGCGCTCCTGATGGCGCTCGCGCTCCCACTGCGAGGTCTTGAGGTGGCGGATCGCGGCAGTGGCGGCCGAGCAGATCGCCGGCGGCAGCGCCGTGGTGAAGATGAAGCCCGCCGCATAGGAGCGCACGGCATCGATGACCTCGGCCTTGCCCGCGATATAACCGCCGAGGCAGCCGAACGCCTTGGCGAGGGTGCCCTCCAGCACGTCGATGCGGTGCATGACGCCGTCGCGCTCGGCAATGCCGCCGCCGCGCGGGCCGTACATTCCGACCGCATGCACTTCGTCGACATAGGTCATGGCGCCGTATTTCTCGGCCAGGTCGCAGATCCTGGCGAGCGGCGCCACGTCGCCGTCCATTGAATAGAGGCTTTCGCAGACGATCAGTTTGGGGCGGTCGCCGGCGGCGATCAGCAGTTCTTCCAGGTGCGCCACGTCGTTGTGGCGGAAGATCTGACGTTCGCAGCGCGCCTCGCGGACGCCTTCGATCATGGAATTGTGGTTGAGCGCATCCGACAGGATCAGGACATCAGGAATCAGCTTCGCGATGGTCGAGATGCCGGTGTGGTTCGACACATAGCCCGACGTGAACAGCAGCGCGGCTTCCTTGCCATGGAGGTCGGCGAGTTCCGCCTCAAGCTGCACCAGCGGATGATGGGTGCCGGCGATGTTGCGGGTGCCGCCCGCGCCGGTGCCGACTCGGGTTGCGGTCTCGACCATGGCGCCGACGACCTTGGGGTGCTGGCCCATGCCCAGATAATCGTTGGAGCACCAGATCACGACGTCGCGCTTGCCATTCGGCGAGTGCCACACCGCGTGTGGGAACCGGCCGGCAATGCGCTCGAGATCGGCGAAAACCCGGTAGCGCCGCTCGTCATGCAGGCGGTTGAGGGCGTTCTGGAAGAATTGGCTGTAATTCATCGCAAGACCTGAAAGCGGGGGCTGGCCGAAGCGGCTCGTCTTTTTAGAGCCTTTCCAGCTTTGCTGTCGAGCCGAATTCGGGGGACAGGCGGGGGGTACGGTATGAACCGGAGGCGGGCGAAACTTGATCCCGGTCAATGCGCTAGATCCGACTTTCGGTCATCCCTTCATGCCCCGAAATCACGTCGTCCTGAACTGCAGCACGCCGTTGGCTTCCTCCGCCGTCAGCCGCCCTTCCACCAGCATGTAATTGACGTGGGCGATGAGCTCGCCGGCGGCAAATCCCATCTGGTGCGGGTCGAGCGTGTGCTTGTGAAACACCACCGGCACCAGCTCCTTTGAGGTCTGAGGCACATCCCGGCAGGCATCCGCGATCAGCCGGCAGCGTTCCTCGTGATGGTCGGCGAGCTGCTTGATCCTGGTCTTCAGCCCGTAGAAAGGCACGCCATGGCCGGGCAGCACCATGACGTCATAGGGCAGCGTGGTGGTCAGGCTGGCGAGCGAGAACAGATATTCGCCGAGCGAGTTCTGCTCGGGCTCGACGGCCCAGACGCTGACGTTCGGCGAGATCTTGCTCAGCACCTGATCGGCGGAGAGAAACAGCTTGTCGGCGGCGCAGTACAGCATCACCTGGTCGAGCGCGTGGCCGCCGCCGGTGATCACCTTGAAGCGGCGCGTGCCGATCACGATCTCGTCGCCGTGCGAGATGCGACGATAGGCCGGCGGCAGGATCGATACCCGCTTCAGATAATCCTGGCCGCGGCTGAGCAACTGCTCGGCAAGGTTCTCGTCCATGCCGTGGCGGAGGAAGAACAGCCGCTGCGCATTGCGGCGCTCCTCGGTGCCCCGGTTCTGGTGATAGACCGACTGCAGATATTCGACCTGCGACATGTAGAGCGGGCACCTGAAGCGCTCGGTGATCCAGCCGGCTAGCCCGACGTGGTCGGGATGGGAATGGGTCACGAGCAGGCGACTGATCTTCACGCCCTTCAGTGGCCCCTCGAACAGCTTGGTCCAGGCCGCGATGGACTCCTCGTTACCGAAGCCGGAATCGACCATGGTCCAGCCGTCGCCGTCGGCGAGCAGATAGATGTTCACATGGTTGAGGCGAAACGGCAGCTTCAGCCGCGCCCACAGCACACCGGGCATCACCTCGACGACTTCTTCATGGCCCGGGTGACTTTCCCAAGGGTATCGCAAGGCTTCTGCGGACGAGTGGATGCTGTCGGCTTTCGTATGCATGGCTACCGGCTTAGCCGCAGCCGCCGCCCGGCGCCAGCCGAAAAAACGGGGGCCGGATGCAGTAATTCACATGGGTGTCGTCATTCCGGGTGGCCCGCAGGCCAGACCCGGAACTTCGACGTTGTGGGGAGGAATGCGGCGAAGAACTCCCGGGGGCGCCACCACGCGGCACCCCGGAATGACCGGCGAAGGCTTACGCCGCCCGGATATTCGACAGGAAGCCGTCGATTTCCGCACGCAGCACCTCCGCTTCCCGTCGCAGCGCATCCGAAGCGCTGAGCACGTCACCCGCCGCCGCGCCGGCCTCTTTGGAGGCATTGCTGACACCTACGATGTTGGAGGAAACCTCGCTGGTGCCGCCTGCCGCCTGCTGGATATTGCGGGCGATCTCGCGAGTCGCCGTGCCCTGCTCCTCCACGGCTGCCGCGATCGCGGTGGTGACATCGTTGATCTCGCCGATGATGCTCGAGATGTTGCGGATGGCCGAAACGGCGGAGGTCGTCACGTTCTGCATGCTGCCGATCTGCTGGCGGATTTCGTCGGTTGCCTTGGCAGTTTGACTGGCGAGATTCTTCACTTCCGAGGCGACCACCGCAAAGCCGCGGCCTGCTTCGCCGGCCCGCGCCGCCTCGATGGTGGCGTTGAGGGCGAGCAGGTTGGTCTGCGAGGCGATGGTCTGGATCAGATCGACCACGACGCTGATGCGTGCGGCATTGTCTGCAAGGCCCTGCATGGTGGCGTCGGTGGCGCCGGCCTCGTCAACCGCCTTGCGGGCGATCTCGGCCGAGGTCACGACCTGGCGGCCGATCTCGGCGATCGAGGACGACAGTTCCTCCGTGCCGGACGAGACGGTCTGCACATTGACCGAGGTTTCCTCGGCCGCGGAAGCGACGGCGTTGACCAGCGCGCTCGACTGGTCGGCGGTCGCCGACATGCTCTGCGCCGTGGATTGCATCGAATTGGCTGACGTCTGCAGGCTGTCGAGCGCGCCGCGCACGGTGGCCTCGAACTCGGCGATGCTCGCCTCCATCCGCGATGCGCGTTCGGCCTTGGCAATGCGGTCCCTGTCCTGATCGGCGGACAGCGCACGGGCATTGATCATGCTTTCGCGGAACACCTGCAATGCGTCCGACATTTCGGCAATCTCGTCGCGCTGGCTGGAGCGGTAGATCTCCGATTCAAGGTCGCCGCTGGACAGGATTTTCATCGAGTGCTGCAGGGCATGGATGCGGCGCAGGATGCTGCGGCCGACATAAAGCCAGACGAAAAGCACGGAGCCGATCAGGGTGGCGATGCCGAGCGCCAGCATCGCGATGGTGGAGAGCGAGATCGTCTCGCGGGCCTGCGCTGTCGCCGTGTCGGTTTCCTTGCGTACGCTGTCGACCAGTTGCTGAACGCTGATGTCGAGGCCGACATTGAGCTTGCGGGTTTCGTCCAGGATGGTTTCGCCGTAGTCGGCGGCATCGAGTTCCTTCTGGCGGATCTTGAAGATGCGTTCCTTACCCTCGCCGAGCGCCCGCAGCTTTGCCACTGCCGCGCCCATCGTCTTGCCTCCGGCGCCTTCGGGCAGCATTTCGAGGTTGGTCTTGGTGCGCTCGACGGTGTCCTTGAATTCCCGTTCGATCGCTTCCAGCGTGTCGCTGTTGTTGGCCGAGAGCGCGGCCGCCAGGTTGGATGCCATCAGGTTGCCGCCGGCGATCACGTTGCCGAGCTGCTCGACAATGCGCGCCGCCGCGGTGGTGTCGTCGATCGAGGGGTCGATCGCGGTGAGCACGGCGTTGAGCCGGCTCTGGGCATCCACCATTTCCGGAATGGAGGTGGCGACGAACTCTGTCTGCGCCTTGCGGAGCGCCTCGTACTTCTTGTCGTGCTGTGCTGCCGTCTCCAGCCGTTCGCGTGCCGCCGAGCTCAGGCTTGTGGCGATATCGTCGAGGCTCTTGACGGTTTCGGCAAGTGCGGTCGCGGTGGACTTGTCGGCGCCCAGCGCAATGACCTCTTTGAGCTTCTGACCGGCGGCCGCCTGCGTCTCGTTCATCTTCTTGGTGCGTTCCTTCAGCGATTCTTCGGTGCGCGCGGCCAGAAGGGCAGGACCCTGGCTGGCCAGGGATGCGCTCTGCGCTGAAAGCTGCAGGCTGGCGGCAAGCCGCGGAATGTCCTTGCCGCTCAGATCGCTCATGGCATTGCCGAGATGGCCGAGCACGAGGCCTGCCCCCGCTGAGATGGCGATGGCCATGCCGGCGATCACCGCAAAGGCGGAGAAGAGGTTGCCCTTGATACCGAATTTCGGCAGCCGGAATTTAGAAAGCCCAACTCCGCCGACCTTGAACCGCAACGCCATCGCCCTGTTTTCCTCACGCTACCTGAAGATGAATGCGTCGGGAGTATCGCGGCGGCCGGTTAACAGATTGGGAAGACCTGAGGCGGCACGGCAGCTTTTTTCAGCGGTTCCACGACACAAAAAAGGCCGGCGTTGCGCCGGCCTTTCAAGCGGGAACAGGCTCCCAATAGATTGGTTAGTACTTTGCGACTACTGGGCCGCCGAGGTTGAAGCGGTAGTTGATACCGACCTTCACCGTGTGCTCGTCGTTGCGGAAGCTGCCGAATGGCGCCAGCGCCACCGGCGTCACGAACCGGCTGTCGCCGAAGTTGTAGTACTGGTATTCGACCTTGCCCGACCAGTTCTGGGCGAACATGTATTCGAAACCGGCGCCGACGGTGTAGCCGTCCTGGTGGTTGCCGTCGAAGCTGAAGCCCTGCGGAACACCGGCAAGGAACAGGTTCTCGTTGTTGTCGGCAAAGGCATAACCGCCCTTCACGTAGAGCAGTCCCGGTCCCCAGGTGTAGCCGATGCGGCCCGTCACCGAACCGATGCCGCGCCGGTCGTTGGTGTAGACGTGACCCGTCGGGAACGCGACGTTGACGGCATTACCGCTCAGCCAGGAATACTGCGCTTCGATACCGAGCACCCAGTTGGGCGCAAACTGATAGTCGAAGCCGCCCTGCACGCCGCCGAGGAAGCGTGCGTCGTTGTTGCCGCCGACGACGAGGCCGTTGAAGGTGTTGTCGTTGCCGAAGGCCGCGCCGAGATGGCCGCCGATGTAGAAGCCGGTCCAGTTGTAGATCGGCGCTGCGATCGGCGGCGGGGCTTTGGTGTAGGGGCGCGCGCGGAGGTCAGCGGCAAGAGCCGGTGCGCCGAGTGCAGCGAGTGCCACGGTGGCGAGAAGCAGTTTCTTCATTTCGTCTTGGTCTCCAACAACAGATCAATCGAGAAGCGCCGATTGCAGACGCCCATCCGAGGGCGCGCTGATATCGGCATCTGTCGTGAAATGCTGTCACCCGCCGAGCACAGTTTCATCTGCTCAATACAGACGGAAACAAGCCGGAAAGCTGCCGCAATTCGAAAGCGATTTTCCGCGAAAGCGGATCGATTTCGCAACAAAGGGCCGGCATGGCGCCGGCCCTTCAACAAGTCTTGATGACGTCGTGAGGCGTTCAGTAGCGCGCGACTGCCGGGTTTGCGAGATTGAAGCGGTAGTTCACGCCGACCTTCACGGTGTGCTGGTCGTTCTGGAAGGTGCCGAACGGAACCAGCGCTGCGGGCGCAAGGAAGCGGCTGTCGCCGAAATCGTAGTACTGATACTCGGCCTTTACCGTCCAGCTCGGCGCAAACATGTATTCGGCGCCTGCGCCGATGGTCCAGCCGTGGCTGTGGTCCGAGCTCAGCGCAAACGCGACGGGCACGCCGCCGAGAGTCACAACATCACGGTTGTCCGAATAGGCATAGCCGCCCTTCACATAGACCAGCGCCGGTCCGAAGGAGTAGCCGAGCCGGGCGGTGATGGAGGCAAGCGCGCGCTGGTCATTGCCATAGACGTAGCCGCCGGGAAACACCGCGGAGGCATTGTTCCTGCTGAGCCAGCTATACTGGCCCTCGCCGCCGATCACCCAGTTGCCTGAGAACTGCCAGTCGGCTCCAGCCTGTACGCCGCCCATGAAGCGCGCGTCGTTGTCGGTCAGTGCAAGGCCGTTGAAATTGTAGTTGTTGCCGAACGCGCCGCCGAGATGAGCGCCGAGATAGAAGCCGGTCCAGGTCCAGATCGGC